>SKJM01000472.1 GCA_007122045.1 Planctomycetales bacterium
GGCGGAAACCGCACGACCTGGGCGTCGAACTCCGGCGGGTCGGCCGGCCCCATCGTACCGAGGCGAACCGGGGTCATGCCCTCGGGAACCGTTGCCGTCACCGCCACCTGCTGGTCGGGCAGCATGCCGGTGTTGACGACTTGGATGACATAGGTCAATTCTCGTCCGGCGGCCACCATGCCGCGGAGGTCGGTCACCGTGAGGCTGAGGGTTCCGTCGGGTACTTCGTCGGGCGGGGGTTCCACCGGCGGGCGGATTTCCACACACACCTCCGCCTCGCCTTGGGCTCCCTCTCGGGTCGTCACCGTTACCCGATTGCACGCCCGCTCCGCCGGACGCAAGGGGTTCGCCACAATCTCGATGGGTACCGCATGGCCGGGCTCCAGCCGGTCAAAGGTCCAAACCAGGCTCCCATTTTCAAGCTCGTGACCTTCGGTCGCGTCGGTGGGCAGTAGGGCCGGGTGGTGGTGATCCACTATCCGCACGTTCGTCACCGCGCGCCGGCCCGTGTTTGTCACGTTGATGGTGAATCGGACGGGCTGGCCGACCGTCGCCTGCGCCGGCCCGGTCTTCCGCACGGAAACGGCCGCCTCCCGCACCGGCTCTTCCGGCGCCTCCGGCTCGACGGCGGTGGCCGTCAGGCAGGCCCGGGCCGTGGCAAGCACCCCGGGCGGCCCGATCACTTCGACCGTATGGCACCACTCGCCGGGCTCGACTACCGTGAAGTCGATGTCTACCTGGTGCGTTTCACCCGGGGCCAGGTTGCCGAGGTGCGCTTCGATCGTACGCTTCGGATCGACGATTTCGTGCTCCAGCCCCTCGTCGAAGCGGGTTCGGATGGTCACGTCGCCGGACGGCGCCTGCCCCCGGTTGGTTACCAGCACGTGGAACGTGACCTCCTGCCCGACCACGGCTTGGCGCGGCCCTTCAATGCGGAGGTCGACCGGCGAGGGAACGTCGACCGCCGGCTCGGGGCCGATGGTCGTCGTCGTACAGCCGGTCGCGCTCAGGTCGCCGGCCGCGGTGACGTCGGCGCAATTGGTCACCGTGCCCTCCGACTGCGCGCGGAAATGGACCTCGATGACGCGCTGCTCGCGCGGCGCAAGCCGGCCGAGTTGCCATTGGGGCCGGGCGCCGACCAACTGGGCCGGGGGGTTGCTGCTGAGGTATTCGAGGGCGTCGGGCGCCCGGTCGGTCACCAGCACGTTCTCGGCCGGCAGATCGCCCGGATTGCTCACCACAATCCGATACGTGAGCGTCGCCCCGATGGTGGCCCGGGCCGGTCCGGTCTTCTGAGCGGCCAGGGCGGCGGCAGTCCAGGTCTTCGTGACCGAGCTGCTTCCGACCAGCAGCCGCCCGGCCGCAGCCCCCGGCGCGGCGATCACGCCGGCCATCGGGCCCGCCGGACGGAAGACCTCGACGGTGATCACGTTCGTTCCGGCGCCGGGCGCGGTCTGCATCAGTTCGGCCGTCGCCCGGCCGGAGGCGTCGGTCAGCACCTCGATGATGTCGGCGCCGTCGGGGGCGAATCCCGCCGGCGGCCCACTGACGACGCGATACCGCACGGTCCAACCTTCCCACGGCGCCCCGTCGCTCTGCCGGGTGACAGTCGTGGTCATCGGGTGCGCGGTGCCCGCCCGGTTGATCGACGGCGGCGGGTACGTGAACTGCACGTCGACCCAATGGATGACGGCGTTTCGGGTGCGGGCGCTCCAGTCGGCGATTTCGGGCGCAGCCACGGTGACGAAGCTGGTGCCCTCCAGCGGCGAACTGACGGTGATCCATCCCTGGCCGGGCACGGTCCAAACGTCCTCGCCCGGCGCCGCCGCCCCTCGCGAGAGGTGCTGGTAGCGCCGCGACGTGCTTCCGATGGCATAGGTGGCGTCGATTTTCCGCGGCCGGTTGAAGTCGCCCACGAGCCAATCGACCAGCGAGCCGCGTCCCACCGCGATTAACTGGCCGACGCTCCCCTGCGCCAAGTGCCATTCCAGGCGCCGATTCATGTCGTAATGGTTGTCGCCGGCAATCACGCCCGCCACCAGGATTACCTCGCTGCCGACCGGTGCGACCGTCGCGGCGGGCGAGAGGGTCAGGGCGACCGGCTCCCAGGGGGCGGCGACGTGGAGCGGAGCCGGCGGGGCCGGCTGCGCGCGAATGGGCGGCTCGGCGAAGACCCGCTGGCCGGTCGGGTCGATTCGCGGCGTCTGCAAGTGCGCGCACCCCGAGCCCAGCGCCGCGCACAGCGCCAGCGCGACTAACCGCAGACGGCGGCTCCTCCTTGGCTCGCACATGGCCCCGTCCTCGGGCGGAACGACTCCTTGGTTCGCGGCGATCTCGCCTATCCCATACTCTTCCCAAGCGTACCATGCGATTTTTGCAACATGGGGTAATTCGTCGATCTTTTCCGTGGCGAAACAGCAACTGGCCCTCACAATCGAACCCAGCCGCACAAGCTGCACCTTCCTGGCCGGGTTGGAAGGCCGGAGCCGTACGGGGGCGGCTGCGGGGTACGGTGCAGGGAGAGAGACAAGGGGCAGGCGCGCTTATTGAGACCCAAGGACGACCACAATCGCCTTCGCCCCTAAGGAAGTGGCACTTCCCACCCCCAACTTATGCAGCACCAATGTGTACCCCGCTGCGGGAGGGCCTTCGTGGAGCAACCCTCCAGCGGCCACCCGAGAACGCCAACCGCAAGGCGGCCATTCTAGTTCCCGCCGCCGCCGGTATAATGGAAAGTATCGAGAACCTCTCCCCGAACCATCCTCCGGCCGGAGTTTTCCCATGCCTGCCGACGCAGCCCTTGTTGCCGTCGCCGCGTTCGCGCTGTTGATCCTGGCGTATTTCACATACGGGCGGTTCCTCGCCCGGCGAATCTACCAGCTTCGGGGCGACCGAGCGACGCCCGCCCATACGCTCGAGGACGGCCTCGACTACGTGCCGACCCGGGTCCCCGTCCTCTTCGGGCACCATTTCGCGTCGATCGCCGGGCTGGGCCCCATCCTGGGGCCCGCCATCGCGGTCATTTGGGGCTGGCTGCCCGCCGTCTTGTGGGTGATCATCGGCTCGATCTTCATCGGCGCGGTGCACGACCTGGGGGCGTTGACCATCAGCTTGCGGTACAAAGGCCGGTCGGTGGGCGAGGTGTGCTACCACGTGATGGGACCGCGCGCCCGCTTGCTGGCCCTGCTGATTATCTTCTTTCTCATGGCGCTGGCGATGGGCGTGTTTGTCAACGCCATCTCCGGCTTGTTCGTCAGCTACAACCCCGACGCGATCATTCCCTCGTTCGGCCTGATGCTCGTGGCCATGGCGATGGGCGTGGCGGTGTACAAACTGAAGGCGCCGCTCGGATTGGCAACCGTGGTCGGGCTGGTCGCATTCGCCGGACTGATTTTCTGGGGAGTCCAGCGGCCGGTGACCACGTACGAATGGTTCACCACGGCCGAAACACGCGAGGCCCTGGCGGCCGCGCGCGGTGCGCCCGCGGTCTATGACGACGCGGGGAACGCGACGGCGCCGGCGTTCACTTCGCCCTATGGGGCCGCCGCCGCCGCCGAACGGTTCACGGCCGTGGGGAACGCGGCCGCCGCCGCCGACATCCACCGTTCCGTGGCCCTGACCCGATACTGGTGGATCGGCGCGCTGCTGGCTTATGGGTTCATCGCCTCGGTGCTGCCGGTGTGGCTGCTCTTGCAGCCGCGCGACTACATCAACAGCTTCCAGCTCTATTTCGCGCTGGCCACGATGGTTCTGGGGCTATTGTTCGCGGCGATGACGGCGTCGCCGGCAGGCCGTCTCGACGCCGCGGCGTTCCGGCCCGACGTGGCCGGCGCGCTGCCCTGGTTCCCCTTCTTGTTCGTCACGGTCGCCTGTGGCGCGGTCAGTGGGTTCCATGCCCTGGTGTCCAGCGGCACCACGGTCAAGCAACTCAATCGAGAAACCGACGCCCTGCAAATCGGCTTCGGGGGGATGCTGACCGAAGGGGCGCTGGCCATTCTGGTCATTCTCGCCTGCACGGCCGGCCTGGGCGCCGTCGACTGGCAAGCCGGGGGGATTTACGATACGTGGAGCGGCATTCATGGAGGCGGGCTGGGCGCGCAACTCAGCGCCGTGGTGCGTGGCGGCGCCAACTTCCTCGCCCAAATCGGAATCCCCGCCAACTACGGCACCGCCCTGTTGGCGGTGACCATCGTGGCCTTCGCCATGACCACGCTCGACTCGGCCACGCGCCTGTTGCGGTTCAACGTCGAGGAAATATGCCGATCCATCCATGCCGAATCGCTCGCCAACCGCTACGTGGCCTCGGCCGTGGCCGTGGCCGGCATCGCCTTCTTCGGACTCGTGCCCGCCGGAAAGGTTCTTTGGGTCCTCTTCGGCACCACGAACCAACTGCTGGCGGGCCTGACGCTGCTGACGGTGAGCGTGTTCCTGTTCAAGCTCGGCCGGCCCGTCGTCTACACCCTGGTACCCATGGTGCTCATGCTGGTGGTGTCGATCTGGGCCATGGTGCTCAGCCTGATCGGATTCTGGACCGCGCCGCAGCAGCCGTGGCGCTGGGCGCTGATCGGCGTGACGGTTATTGTACTGGCCATGGCCCTGTGGCTGATGGCCGAGGCGATGCTCTCGTTCGCCAAGGGCCGCGGCGGGCTCGTGGAAGACGGCCGCGAACCCGAACCCGATGAGGAAGGACTGGCTGCCGTGAGCACGGCCCACCTGGGCTGAAGCGGCGCGAACCTGGTGCAGATGAACCTGGTGCAGATGCGAACCGGTGGGGCACCCTGGGAGGAACGATGCGACCGATGATCACGCAGCAGCCTTCGCTTCGGCGCCGCCGCTTCGGCGCGGTGTGCCTGGGTCTGGCCGTGTTCGGGCTGTTGGCGGCCGATGCGCCCGCTCCCGATGCGGAGGCACCGCCGGCCTTCGCCCCGCCGGACGGGGCACCCGTGCAGCCCGTGCTCATCCGCTTTGAAGGCATGGTCGATCCGATGCGGCGGGCGTACCTGTTCCGCCAACTCGACACGGCGGAACGGGACGGCGCGAACCTGGTCATCGTCGAGATCGACAGCCCCGGCGGCACCGTCGACGACAGCCAACGCATCGCCGAACGCCTGCGCGACGTTCGCTGGGCGCGCACCGTGGCGTTCGTACCGCGCGAAGCGCTCAGCGGCGCGGCCATGATGGCCCTCGGTTGCGATGACATCCTCATCGCCCCGGGCGCCCGGCTGGGCAACATCGGGGTCGTCGTCCTGGGTGAGGATTTCCTCTTTCGCCACGCCCCGGAAAAGCAACGCAGCGCCGTGATCACCGTGGTTCGCCAACTTGCCGAAGCGAAAGGCCGCCCCCCGGCGCTGGCCGAGGCCATGGTCGACATGGATACGGTCGTGTACCGGTGGACCCACGCCGAGACCGGCAGGCAGGCGTACTTCTCGCCCGCCGACGTCGAAGCGCTGGAGGACGCCGACCAGTGGGAACGGGGGCCCATGGTCCGCGCGTCGCGCGAGGGGCTCTTCCTCGAAGTGCACGGCGGCGAAGCCGTCGAGCTGGGCCTGGCGCAGGGCCTGGCCGAGGACCGCGAGCAGGTGAAGCAGCGCTACGGCATCGAGGACGAACTGCGCGTGCTCCGCCCGACCGGCGTCGACACGGCCGTGTACATCCTTACCCTGCCCGTGGTCACCGGCGCGCTGTTCGTCCTCGGCCTGATGGCGCTCTATGTCGAGTTGAGCAGCCCGGGCATCGGCATCGGCGCCCTGACGGCCGGGCTGTGCTTCGCGCTGTTCTTCTGGAGCCGCTTTTTGGGCGGGACGGCCGAGTGGCTCGAACTGGTCCTGTTCGCCGCCGGCGTGGCGTTCCTGCTGGTCGAGGTGTTCATTCTGCCCGGCTTCGGGGTGTTCGGGGTGGGCGGCATCCTGCTGGTGTTCGTCAGCCTGCTGATGGCCATGCAGGGGTTCACGATTCCCGAAACCCGCCGGCAGATGGCCATCCTGGCCAACTCGCTGAGCGTGTTGGCCCTTTCGGGGGTGGTCTTTGCCGTGGCGGCGTACCTGCTGCGCCGCTACTTCGGCGCGCTGCCGCTGCTGAACCAGTTGCTGCTGCATCCACCGCAGCCCGGCGAGCCGGCCCACGAAGGGGGGCCGTCGGACAGGCCGGCGGCGGAAGGGACGGCCGCACCGGCCGGGCCCGCCGTGGGCGACCGCGGCGTCGCCCACACCGCCCTGCGCCCCGCCGGCAAAGGGCGCTTCGGCGACCGGTACCTGAACGTCGTCACCGACAGCGAGTTCGTCAAGGCCGGCGAGGCCATCGAGATTATCGAAGTCCGCGGCAGCCGCGTATTCGTGCGGCCGTGTTGAACACTCGCTCGCCCCGCGGGAGTGCCGCCTTTGGGCGGTCTTCGTTCGCTGTCCTATGTTGCTGGCTGAAGCCAGGACTCGAACGCGGGCCGGCCGCCACGTTCGCACCGGCTCACGCGTCGCGGGTGCCCTGATGCCCCACCAATGGGATTATTGGTGGCGGTCCGGTGCGCTCCCACGGCCATCGGCAGCAAGGAACAGGCACCGTGCGGGCGGCGAGTTGCGGCGTTGCAAGATCGCAAAAGTGGCCGCAAAGTTCGTATTGGCGGATTTCCCGCCTTATGGTAATCTAGGGGCATCACCGGTCGAGCGGGAGAAGACAGGATTGCTTCCCAGATACCGACCGGCAGAGGCGCGATGCCTGGATTGCGGGCTGAGCGCGGGGTCACCATTCACCCGGAATTGTGACGGGCCGACACGGAAGGAGGCCGAGATGCAATTTGAACAAAAGCAAGAGGTCCGCGTCCACATCCGCTGGATGATCCGGCGAGACATGCCCGAAGTCCTCGAGGTCGAAGCGCAAAGCTTCGAGTTCCCCTGGCTCGAGGAGGACTTCATCCGCTGCCTGCGGCAGCGCAATTGCATTGGCATGGTGGCCGAGCACGACGACCGCGTGGTGGGGTTCATGATCTACGAACTCCACAAGACGCGCATCCACGTGCTCAACTTCGCCGTGGCCGCCGACTACCACCGTCGCGGGGTAGGCAGTCAGATGGTCGCCAAGCTCATTGCCAAGCTTTCTCCGCAGCGGCGGAACCGAATCGTGCTGGAAGTGCGCGAGACGAACCTCGCCGCGCAACTGTTCTTCCGCGAGAACGGATTCCGCGCCGTCTCCGTACTGCGCAGCTACTACGAGGATACGCCGGAAGACGCCTACCTGATGCAGTATCGCTACCGGGCAGAGCAGCCAAGCATTGCCGCGCCGGTCAACCGCATTACTCGCCTGGCTGGATAAAACCGACTCCACAGAGGGGCATCGACAGATTCGCCCCCACCACGCGCATGGACTCGGCGGCCGGCCTTCTGCGCTGGGCACATTTGCGTACACCTTGACGGGCGGGGAAAAACGCTTACAATGCCCCGCGAATTCAAGGCACACGCCAGTTGCAGACGATCGCCGAATGACCCCCAGCCAGAAGGGTTGCAGCGTGGCACTCGAAAAGCAAATGCTCTTCAACCCCAGCGAATACCGCGAACTGAACGCCGAGGAGCAGCAGTTGCTCGAGCA
>SKJM01000524.1 GCA_007122045.1 Planctomycetales bacterium
ACGGCCTCGCGGGCGCGGCGGTAGCAGATGTCGGGGCGGACCGGCGGGTCCTCGGGCAGCCAGGGCGCGTAGACCGCGCCGGGCACGACCAGCAGGTCGGGCGTTTCGAGCAGCTCGGCCGCCCGGATCATCTTCCCGGCCAGCTCGAGCCCCCGGGCGCGCCGCTCGGCATCGTCGTGCGTAAGCGAGTACGGCCAGAACAGGAACGAACACACGCCGGCGATGTCCAGGCCGATGTCCCGGGCCATCTTGCCGACGGCGCGGATGTCGGCCTCCGATGCCTCGGGCGACAGGTCGCCCTCCAAGGCGTAGTTCACCTCGACCCCTTCGAAGCCCGCGTCCTTGCACAGCTCGAAGCATTCGCGGAGCGTCATCTTCTGGGGGTAGGGCAGTGCCCAGAGGTTGATCGACTTTTTCATGTCGTACCGCTTTGCGGGCGGAGCGGCCGGCTGCGTGGCGGCCTCGGTTTCCTCGCCCGCGGCAACCAGCCCCTGCGCGGCCAGAAAGCTGCTCCCGAAGGCGGCCGTATAGGCCAGGATTTCGCGGCGGCTGAGTGCATGAGACGGCGACTTGCTGGTATGGCTCATGGTAGTTCCCTTTTTCCTGGAGGTTTGTGTAGCAGACGTTCCCCGAGCCTGCGCTGCGAGTCTCTTATACCATATGCAGAGGCACACGAGTGGTCAACCCACGGCCGGGGACTGGTCGTCTTTTCGCACCCGCCGAAGGGGACGGTCCTGGGGTTCAAGAGCCGCCGGGTGTTCGCCGCCGCCGCCACGTACACGGCCTTGCAGTTCAAACAGCCTACGGCCGCACGGTCGCTTCCTCCGCCGTGGGGAAGTCGTCGGGCAACGGCTGGGTGACCTTGCCGTTGGCGGCCCATTCGGTCCCCCGTTGGAACGTTACAATGAAGCCCACGTTCTTGTGCTGCGCCGGGCCGTGGCCGAACACCGTGTGGAACACCCGCCCCTCGCCGTAGTTGACGGTCCACAGCACGGGCTCCTCGCGGTCCGAGCCGCCGATCTCAGCAGGCGCAAACGACGTGGCCAGCACCGTCATGTTCTTGGCCGGCCCCCGCATCCGGTCGTACAGCTCCTCCACTCCGAGCATAAACACCTCGGGCAGGTCGCGCGTGATGGGGTGGTCGGGTTCGCGCACGGTCACCTGCACGGGGAACTGGCGGCCGTGGCTGCCGCCCCGGCCGGGCGAGTGGTCGCGCACGAACTCGCCGTCTTTCCAGTACACCCAGGGGCCGCTCTTCTCGTTGCGGCCGCCCCAGCCGCCCAGGCCGATCATCTCGTTGTACGCTTCCCAGCGGGGGAACGAGTTCGAGGCGGCATGCACGATGATCATCCCTCCGCCGCCGGCCATGTACTGCTCCAGGTCGCGCTGGGTTTCCTCGGGCCAGTCGGCGCCGTTGTAGTTCATCACCAGCACGTCGTAGTCGGCAAATGGCGGACGGAAGCCGCTCATGTCCTGCCCCCCGGGGGGTGAGGTGGCCACGTCGACCGCGAACAGCCCGGTCTCTTCCAGCGGCTGCCGGAGCAACGGCGTGGTGTTCCGCCAATCGTGGTTGTTCTGCCCGTCGATAATCAGGGCCTTCAGCGGCGGTTCGGCCTGGCATACGCCCGTGGCCGCGGCCACCGAAACCAACGTGCCGATCACGAGATGCTTCAACAACATGGGAGTCTCCTTGTGGTGGGAAAACGGTGGGTAGGGTTTACTTCTGCCAACTATTCTAACCGCCGGCGCGGCGGAAGGCAAGCAGGCACCGGGGGGCAGGATGTAGCCTTTGGTGGGAGGGGCGCCCGGCGGCACCGTTACGGGCAACAAGAATTACTCGGCGCCGAATCCGGCGCCTGCCCCAAGGTCCACGCGATCGCCCGGGCGACGAAATCGTAGTGCTCGGCGTGCGATTCGGGATGCGGGCTGATGATCAGCGCGCGGCCCTGCCCGTATTCGAGGGCGCCGATGGCTGCCTCGCCGATCATTTCGTCGCGAACGGTCCCGCTCGAATCGGTCGACGGTGTCTTGAATCGGGCCAGGACGACGAAGTCCGGATCGCCGCCGTCCGGCTGATCGGCCGCCAGGAAGACCGGCCCGTTGGCGTAGCGGGTGCGGAGGATGGGGTTCTGGTCGCCGAAGAGGGCCTTGCCTTCCTCGGTCAGTTCGATTTCCAGCATGGCGCGGCCGCGCCGCCAGGGCTGGCTGTGCCGCAGACGGATCGCGTGCAGGTAATTGTCCAAGCCGCTGGCGGCGAAGTAGGCGCCGGCGCAGACGCCCACGTAGCCCCCGCCGGTGTCAATGAAATCGCGCAGGATCCGGCGGCCCTCGGCGTGCAGGCCGGCGCCGATGCCGCGTCCGCTGCCGCCCGGGAAGATGGCCCCGGCCGCCGGCGCCAGGGCGCCCTCGCGGATGTCTTCGCCGCACACGCGGTAGATGCCGGCGTCCTCGAGACGCTCGGCGGCGATCCGCTCCAACCGCGACGGCCCGCTGCCGCCGATGCCCTCGGCGTCGTAGATTGCAATCAACTGCGGCGCGCACGCCCGAAGCCCTTCCCAATCGAAAGCGGCGTCCTCGGCAATCGCACCCTCGGCCCGAAGCAAGCCGAGGACAAGCTGCCGGGTATAGCGGACCTGCCGGGAGGGCGGCGTGCCGGCCGGGTATTGGAACGTTATCGTGCCGCGGTTCGCAACGGCCGGAGGCACGTCGGTGGCTTCCCGAAAGACGGCTATCTCGGTCCCGAACGCCTTGCGGGCGAGGGGGCCGAAATCGTCCTCGCCCTCCGCCACTCGAAGGGCGATTGTGGGGGTGGTGATCTTCTCGCCCCGGGCATCGGCGCGCACACCGCCTTCGTGCACCCATACCCAGTCGGGACGCTCGTCTGAAGGCAGCGCTTCTGCCAGGAACGTTCCCACCTCGTTGCCCCCTGGGACGGCCTCGGTTTCCACGATGGTCAGCACGCCGCGTTCGAGGGGAATCGTGCCAATTTGCCGGGCAACGCCGATCGAAGCCGCATGTGCCGGGGCCGGGGCCACCAGGACCACGCGGGGACCGGTCGGTTCTTCCCCGCGGACGACCACGACCGAATGTCCGTGCAAGTCGCCCGCCGACCAGGCAACCAGAAGCAACGCCAGCATCCAGTGTTTCGCCGGGTGCGAGCCGGCGGATCGGCTGTTCGCGGGTATCGAACTCAACATGGCGTTTCTCCTGGAGTCAAAATGACGCATCTACCAGCCACGAGGGCGCACCCCGCCCATGACACACGATAGCCGCCATCATACCCGATTGCGACAGGTCGTGCACGGTTCACGGGGAGCGGGCGACTACCCGACCGAGGGCGGGCGGTTGTGTTACGAATGGCATCCGGGTATTATTCTATGTGGGGCACAAACCGCCCGAGCCGGACCGCCCGTCCTCCGAACCCCTCTCGCATACTATGCATATTTACGAAGGCATCCTGGCCGCGACTCCCGAGGGCAGGCAGGTCCTGGCCGCGGGAGCCCTGCTGGCCGCGGGCGGTACGGCCCTGGGCTTGTGGCGGCTCGACTACCAGCGCATCCCCGGCGTCGCCGTGCTCAGTTCCGCCTTCTTCGTCATTTCCACCATCCACGTGCCCATCGGCACCACCACGGTGCATTTGGTCCTCACCGGGCTGATGGGGCTGGTGCTGGGCTGGGCCGCCTTCCCCGCCGTCCTCGTCGCGCTCGTGCTGCAAGTGGTCATGTTCTCGTTCGGCGGGCCGGTCACCCTCGGGGTCAACACGTTCATCATGGCCGCGCCCGCGGTGGCCTGCTATTACCTGTTCCGCCGGGCCGTGCGCAGCGGAAATGAGCCCCTCGTCTTTCTCGCGGGGGTCGCCGCCGGGGCCACGGCTATCCTGTTGGGCGGACTGCTCAGCGCGGTGGCCCTCAGCGCGGCCGGTAGCGAGTTTCAACTGTTCGGCCTGGGAATGTTCCTCGGCCACCTGGTGCTTGCCCCCATCGAGGGCATGGTGACCGGCAGCGTGGTCGTCCTGTTGCGCAAGGTTCGACCCGAACTGCTCGGCGCCGAGCTGCTCGAGCCCTCCTCGGCGAAGGTGCGCTATGACTAAGGCAATGTGCATGGTAACCCTCCCGCTCGCGCTGGCGCTGGTGGCGCTACCGGGCAGTCCGCCGGCTTTCGCCCACGCGCTGCACCTTGTCGCCGAGGGCGACGGCACGGTCATTCGCGGCCGGGCGTACTACCAGGGCGGAAGCCCGGCCGTCGGCGCCCAGGTCCTGGCCTTCAGTCCTGAAGGCCGCAAGCTGGGCGAGACCCGGACCGACGCCGACGGCGCCTTCACCCTGCCGGCCTCCTACCGCTGCGACCACCGCCTGCTGGTGGTCACCGGCGACGGGCACGGGGCCGAGTTCCGCCTTCCGGCCGCCGAGCTTTCCGCATCGCTGCCGCCGCCCGGCGGGGAGGCTGCGCCGCCCGGTGAAACGGCTGCCGCAGCGGATGAATTGACTGCCATTCGCAGCCAACTTGCCTCGCTGCGCGAGCAGTTGGCCGGGTACGAGCAGCGCACCCGGCTGCGCGACGTGATCGGCGGAATCGGTTACATCGTCGGGGTGGCGGGCGTGGCCTTCTACATTGCGGCGCGGCGCGCGGAACGAGCCGTGAAGCAGAAAGGCCGGTAGGCCCGCCAGCCGAGCGGCCGGTGTGCCGGCTTCGCGCTTGCGACGTCGCCCCTCGCCCCTGTTCATGGGTTCGCCGATCTCGGAGGGGCGCAAACGGCGCATAGTGACTGCTTGACACGGGTGTGCCGGTGCAAATCGTCCAGCAGCTCGCGGACCCGCGCCGCCGGCACGGGGCTGCGCCCGAGGTAGATCAATGGCTGTCGGGACGCCGATTCACTTGATCCCGATCTAGGCAATACGCGCCGAAGCTGACGGATGCGGCCGTAAGAATACGATGGCCTTCGGCACAGCGAAGGGTGCCTGCTCCTTTGGGCGGTTCATCGGGCCAGCACCTCGCCGAGGTATTGGGCCGTGACCGACTGGGGGCAGTTGGCCACCATTTCCGGGGTGCCTTTGGACACCACGCGGCCGCCGGCATCGGCCGCGCCGGGGCCGAGGTCGATGAGGTAGTCGGCCGCCTTCATCATTTGCAGGTTGTGCTCGACGACGATCAGCGAGTGGCCCACCGAAAGCAAGGCGTCGAAGCAGTCGAGCAATTGCACCACGTCGGAAAAGTGCAGGCCCGTGGTCGGCTCGTCGAGGATGAACAGGCAGCGGCCGCGCCGCGCGCTCGACATATAGCCGGCCAGCTTCAAGCGCTGCGCCTCGCCGCCGGAAAGGGTGTTGGCCGGCTGGCCGAGGCGCACGTAGTCGAGCCCGACGTCGATCAGCCGTTTCAGCCGCGCCTGGACCTTCGGCCGGCCGCGGAAGAACGTGAACGCCTCGCGGACGGTCATCTCGAGCACGTCGGCGATGGTGCGGCCGCGGTAGGTCACCTCGAGGATTTCGCTCCGGTAGCGGCGGCCGTCGCACTCGGTGCACTTCATGAACACGTCGGCGAGGAACTGCATGTCGACCTGCACGTAGCCGTCGCCATTGCAGGCCGAACATCGCCCGCCGTCCACGTTGAAGCTGAAGTGCCCGGCCGTGTAGCCGCGCGTGCGGGCTTCGAGCGTCGCGGCGAAGACGTTGCGGATTTCGTCGAAGGCTTTCAGGTAGGTGACCGGGTTGCTTCGGGGGGTGCGGCCGATGGGGCTCTGGTCGACCAGGATGACGTCGTCGATCTGCCCATCGCCGTACACGTCGGCGTAGGGGAGCGGCTTCGGCGCGTCTTTGCGCAGCCGGCGGCACAGGGCGGGGTACAGGGTGTTCTGCACGAGCGTGCTCTTGCCCGACCCGCTCACCCCCGTAACCAGGCACAGCAGGCCCAGGGGAAACTCGACGGTCAGGTCCTGCAGGTTGTTGCCGCGGGCCCCGGCCAGGCGGATCCAGCCGTGGTCGGGCGCGCGGCGGTCGGCGCCGTGGACGATGCCGCGCCGCCCGGCCAGGTAATCGCCGGTGAGGCTGGTTTCGCAGTGGAGCATTTCCTCCGGCGTACCCTGGAAGACGATGCGCCCGCCCCGCTCGCCGGCGCCGGGGCCGATCTCCACCACCTGGTCGGCCGCGCGGAGGATGGCCTCCTCGTGCTCGACGACCACGACGGTGTTGTCGCGGTCGCGCAGCCGGCGGACCGCGCCCAGGAGCCGGCCCACGTCGCGCGGATGCAGGCCGATGGACGGCTCGTCGAGCACGTACAGCATGTTCACCAGGCTCGAGCCCAGCGCGGAGGTCATCGCCACGCGCCGCAGTTCGCCGCCGCTGAGGGTGCGCAGCGTCCGGTCGAGCGTCAGGTACTCCAACCCGACTTGCGTAAGATACCCCAGCCGCGCCTCGACCTGTTCGAGCATCATGCGGCCGACGTGGCGCTGCCAGTCGTCCAGTGTCAAGTTGGCGAAGAAGGCGGCGGCGTCGGCCACTTTCATGGAGGCAATTTGAGCGATGTTTTGCCCCCCGACGCGCACCGCCAGCGCCTCCGGGCGCAGGCGCGCTCCGTGGCACTTCGGGCACGGCCGGTAGCTGCGCCAGCGGCTGAGGAACACGCGGATGTGCATCTTGTACTTCCGGCGTTCCAGCCAGGCGAAAAAGCCGTCCAGCCCGCCGAACTGCCGCTCCGGCACGCCGTGCCGGATGAGGCCGATCTGCCGCTCGTCGAGCGCGTGGAACGGCGCGTCGAGAGGGATGTCGTAGTCGGAGGCGAGGGCAGTCAACTCCTCCAACTCGTGCACGTAGGCCGGGCTGTTCCACGGGACGATGGCGCCCTCGCGAATCGACTTGTTCGGATCGGGCACCACCAGGTCCATGTCGACACTGATGACGTTACCAAACCCCTCGCACGAGGTGCACGCGCCCAGCGGGTGGTTGAAGCTGAACAGCCGCGGTTCCGGCTCGGCGAACTGCCGCCCGCACCCCTCGCACGCCAGCCGCGAGCTGAATCCGACCACCCGCCACGCCCGGCCGTCAATCTCGCAGCTTCCACTTTGAGTACCCTCGTGGCTTAGGCTTCCAGCCTGAGAACCCCCGTGGCTTAGGCTTCCAGCCTGAGAACCCTCCAGAAACACCACGCACCGCCCCATGCCCTTCTCGAACGCCGTTTCCAGCGAGTCGCGCACCCGGACCGTATCGCTTCCGGCGGTCAGCCGGTCGATGAGCACGTAGAATGGGCCAGTTCCCCCTGTATCAGGCGGTGGCTCGGCCGCCGCGTCGAGCGCCACGGTCCGGCCGCCGGCAATCGCGCGGACAAAGCCGTCCTCGCGCAGCGCCGCGGCAAGCGGTTCGAACGACAGCTCGTCGGTTGTTTCCGCCTCGAACGCCACCATGTACCGTGTGCGCGGCGGAAGGTCGGCAAGCGCCTCGGCCGCGCTTTGCGGCGTATCGCGGCGGACCTCGTGGCCGCAGCCGTCGCACACCACCCGCCCAATCTTGGCGAACAGCAGACGGAGGTAGTCGTAGGTTTCGGTGGCGGTGGCCACGGTCGACCGGCTGGAGCGGCTGCCAT
>SKJM01000454.1 GCA_007122045.1 Planctomycetales bacterium
CAACGCCGTGATCCACCTGGGTAACCTGATGGAACTGATGCAGGTGGGCCGTTCCACAGGGAGCGATTTGGGTATCGGCGAGTTCCTGCGGCCGACCGTGGCGCGGGGCGAATTGCTGGCCGTGGTCGAATGCACGGCCGAACAACTGGCCCGGATTGAAAGGGCTTCGCCGGCCATGCTCGATGCGTTCGTGCGGTTGGACGTACCTGAACCGACGCGGGACGAGTCGCTGGCCATTCTGCGTCAGGCGGCCAAGGCGTATTCCTTCCTCGCGTCCGCCCGGCCGGACGCGGGCGCACTGGCCGCCGTGGAGCGGTTGCACCGCCGCTATGCGACCTACTCGGCCTTTCCCGGCCGGCCGCTACGATTCCTCAAGAACCTGATAGCCGACGCCCGGCACTCTGGCCAGGAGGGGCCGTCGTGGTTTGCGCCGCACGGCGAGAAGTCGCCTCGCAAGCCGTCCGGAAGGCGGCAAGGGAAAAAGGCATCTTCCCGCCCAAAGGATGCGAAGAAGCCGAGCCAGGCCACCCTGACGGCGGCCGATGTCACGGCGGCGTTCTCGCGCGAAACGGGGCTGCCGGAGTTGCTGTTGGAGGAGACGGTCCCGCTGCACCTGCCCGCCACGCGCGAGTGGTTCGAGCAGCGCGTGATCGGCCAGAGCCAGGCGGTCGGCGTGGTGGTGGACCTGTTGGCCACGGTCAAGGCGGACCTGGCCCGGCCGGACCGGCCGCTGGCCTCACTCTTGTTCATCGGCCCGACCGGCGTGGGCAAGACAGAGATGGCCAAGTCGCTCGCCGAGTTTCTGTACCGGGACCGCCACCGGATGATCCGCATCGACATGAGCGAATACGCAGATCCGGTTTCGATCGACCGCCTCATCGGCACGTCCGGCCAGGTGGAGGGCGTGTTGACGTCGAAGGTGCGGGAGCAGCCGTTCGGGGTGGTCCTTTTCGACGAGTTTGAAAAGGCCCATCCGCGCTTTTACGATATTCTCCTCCAAGTGTTGGGAGAAGGCCGGCTGACCGACGCCGCAGGCCGGTTGGCCGATTTCCGCAACGCCGTCATCATCATGACGTCGAACCTCGGCGCCGAATCGTTCGGCCGCGCTGCCCCCGGCTTTCACGGCGCGGCCGAGGCGGGGGGCGCGGCGCGGGAGCATTTCGCGCAGCACGTGCGGAGCTTCGTCCGCCCGGAGCTGTACAACCGGATCGACCGGATCGTTACGTTCCTGCCGCTGGCGCCGGAGGTGCTGTTCGACATTGCCCGGCGCGAACTCCAACTGCTGCGGCAGCGGGATGGCATCCGTTTTCGCGACCTGCACGTCGAGTTCAGCCCGCAATTGACCGAGGCCCTCGTCCGCGAGAACTGCGATCCCCGCTACGGCGCCCGCCCGCTGAAGCGGGCGGTTGAGCGGCAGGTATTGACTCCACTGGCCGCCGCGCTGAACGAGCGCGCCGCCGGTACACCGCTGCATGCCCGGGTAACCGTGGATTCCGGACGTATGCGTGTCGCACTGCGCAGCCGAGGCGAGCGGGACCGACGCTCCGATGCGACTCCGGAAGACGGACCGCCGGTGGCGGCCGCCACGGCCGCGCGGGCCATGGCCTGCCGGCGCGAGGTGATGACCCTCAGCAACAGCCGCGGTGTATTGGACGCCCGCAACGAATTGTTCTGGCTTCGACACGCCGAGCAGCGGCGCGCCGCCCGGCAGACCACTCGGCGCAGCCTGAGGCCAAGTGACTGGAGCAAAGAGTCGGCTGAAGACCGGGAGGACGCGAGACGCCTGGAGGAATTGCAGACGCTCGTCGACCGGGTCGATGACCTGGACGCCAAGGCCGCTTCCATGGAAGACGATCTGCTTTACAGGTTCTATTTGGGTCGGGAACTGGACGATGTTCAGATCCTCGACGATTTGGCAGCTCTCCCGGCTTTGGTTGACGAGGTGTCGAGAGACCTGTACTCGCGGCAGTTCCCCGAACCGGACTTTGTGAATCTGGTGATCTATTGGGATCAGGACCGGTGGGGACGAAAGCTGGTTCAAGCCTATGCGCGATTGGCGGCATCCAGGCCGTGGAAGGTGTCGGCCCATCTCATCCGGTCGCACGTCGATTCTCGCCCCTTGTCGGACGGGGCGGTTCTTCTGGGCGATCGCAAGTCGGCCGATCCCAAGCTGCAAGAGCAGGCGAACGGGACCCGGCTGCTGGCCGAGCCGTTGGCCGGCCCACTGGCCGATCTGGATGGGGATCTTGTGGAACGAGTATCCGAGGCGATCGGTATTTCCCTTGGCATCCGAGGTCCACGGGCAAGGCTGCTGCTATGGGGCGAGGAAGGCTTGCATCTTCACCAGATGGGCAACGAGAAGGTGCGATGCCTTGTGCATGTCAGCCGTGCGATGATCCAGCAGTATCAACCACCGGCTCGCATCGACCGCCGCGGCAGCTTTCACGGCCGGCCGGTCCGCCGTATTTACGACGGGCAACGACATTCCGTCGATGACCGCTTGTTGGCCCGGAAGGTCCATTGGCCGACCGAATGGCTGGATAGGGTGATCCTGGAACTGGCCGAAGCTCGGCTCGAAGCCGACATCAAGGAGTGGATGCAGCCATGAGGATCGAAGTTCCCATCCTGATTCGCCCGGAGACCGACGCCCGGGGCAGGACGGCGGTCCAAACCGTGCGCCCCCTGTTTTTCGAGAAGCCCGCGGTCTCCGATCGGAACTTGGGCCGAGCGGTTTCCAGGCTGACGAGCAAGCTGCGGGAGCAGCTTGAGAAGTCGGCGTCCTCGGGCGACCATGCCTCGGTTGCGGCGTACGGGTTTTCCCCGGACCTGCGGCTGGAATGGTTCGAATTGCGGCTGGAACTGCGCCGCAGTATGTTTCTGGAGTGGTTCCCGCTGGTGGTCTTCAACCACAAGGATCGCCGGTTGGCTGTCTCGCCTTACCTGCTTGAGCTTTGGTTTGACGTTCCTCGCGGGGAGAACATCGCGGAGCGGGCAACGGACGTCTTCACCCGGTATCTGCGCAACCTGGAGCGGCAGCAGGACGATTGGCAACTGAAGCGATGCCTCGAGTCGTTCCGCTCGAAGACGAAGCCGTCGGTGTCGTTGCTCCAGTTGTTCTTGGATACCCGTACCCGCTTGCCCGACCCGGACGCCCTACGGTTTGCGCTGCTCGGCGGCACCGGCAAGATGGACGGAGCCCGGGAGCTGTCGCGGGTCGGCCGATGCCTGCAAGAGCGATACCCGGACGGGCTTGAACGGGCGCTGAGGCGAACGAGTCTGGTGAGGGAACTTGAGGATCTTCTGGCCATGCCCGACAAACGGCCGATCCTGCTGGTCGGGCCGCCGGCGGTGGGCAAGACGGCCCTGGTCCACGAGATCGTCTATCGCGACACACACCGCCGCCGGCAGGACTCCCCCGGAGGAGACCGGCTGCCCGACCACTGGCTGCTCGCGCCGCAGCGGCTGGTCACCGGCATGTCGTTCGTCGGGCAATGGGAGGACCGGCTGCTGGCCATCCTCCGGCACGTCCGGAAGCGCCGGCATGTTCTGGTGTTCGACGACCTGTTGGGCCTCTACCAGGCAGGCGTTTCGGCGCAGTCGAACCTCTCGGCGGCCGGCGTGCTGAAGCCGGCCGTCGAGCGGGGCGAAGTCCGCCTGCTGGCCGAGATGACGGCGGAACAATTGCGCCGGTTTCGCGAGCGGGACCGGGGCTTTGCCGACCTGTTCCACATACTGCCCGTCGAGGAGCCCGGCGAGGAAGACACGTTGCGGATTCTTCTGGATGTGATCCGCCGGCTGGAAGCGCGGCACGGCACGCGGTTTGCGCTGCCGGTACTGCCGACCGTGCTGGACCTCACGCGCCGCTACCAGCGCGATGCCGCATTTCCCGGCAAGGCCGTCGAGTGGCTGAAGCAGTTGGCGGCGAAGCACCCGGACCGGGAGGTCGCGCGGCGCGACGCCCTGGAGGAGTTCCGCGTCAAGAGCGGCCTGGACCTGGCCTTTCTCGACAGCGAGCAGCGGCTTGCACGCGACGAAGTGCTGACGGCGCTTCGCAGCCGCATCATCGGCCAAGGCGAGGCGGTCGAGGCCATGGCCGACGTGGTGTGCCTGGCCAAGGCCCGGCTGAACGATCCCGAGCGACCGTTGGGATCGCTGCTGTTCCTCGGCCCCACGGGAGTGGGCAAGACGGAGTGCGCGAAGGCCCTGGCGGGCTACCTGTTCGGCGACGAGTCGCGGCTGCTGCGTTTCGACATGAACGAGTTCATCTCGCCCCACGCGGCCGCCCGGCTGGCCGGCACGTTTGACCAGCCCGAGGGACTGCTGACCAGCGCGGTCCGGCGGGAGCCCTTCTGCGTGCTGCTGTTCGACGAGATCGAAAAGGCCCATCCCGACGTTTTCGACCTGCTGTTGCAGGTGCTGGGCGAGGCCCGCCTGACCGACGCACTGGGCCGTACGACCGACTTCAGCAACGCGGTGGTCATCCTGACCTCGAACCTGGGAACGCGGGAAGCGGCCGCGGAGGTGGGCTTCGTTCCCGGCGGACAGGCAACTGGGTCCGTCTATGTGAAGGCGGTCGAGTCGTTCTTCCGACCCGAGTTCTTCAACCGGCTCGACCGCATCATCCCATTCCAGCGGCTCAGCCGCGAGGAATTGGGGCGGATCGCCCGCTCGATCATCGCGGGCATCCTCAGCCGGGCGGGCCTCGCCCAACGCAAATGCACGGTCGACCTGACCGGGGACGCGATCGAGTGGACGGTCGATCGGGGATACCATCCGGCGTTGGGCGCCCGGGCCATGCGCCGCGCGGTCGAATCGGAGCTGGTCCGCCCCGTCGCGCGAAAACTGGCCGCCATCCGGCCGGAAACACCGACCGTGGTTCGCGTCTTCCGCCGCAAGGAGCAACTGGTTGCCGACGTGGCGGCGCTGATCGAGGCCGAACCGCTTCCGGAGTCGGCGCGGCCTGCGGCGTTCGACGATCCGAAGGGGCTGTTGGCTCAGTGCCACGTGGCGTGCGACCGGCTCGAGCAGGCATGCAAGGTGTGGCGTCCCGAAGGGGAGCTTTCGGCGGCCAACCCGTCGCCGCTGTTTGCCTGGTATCTTGGCTTGATAGACAATATCGGGCGCTTGCGCGGTGCTTTCCGGCGGATTGGGCACGACCTGGACGGCGCCCGCGAGAGAAGTATCGAGCCCATGTTGACGCCAAGGCAACCCCGAAGCTGGGAAAAGACTCTGCGCCGGGTAATAACTCTGCGCCGGGAAATATGGGAAGCTCCGATGCGCCGACTCCTGGAGGAACTCTATGCGGCGCAGGACGTGTTCGAGTACATCGACGGATTACGCGCCGCGCTGGACGCTTCCGCGCCGTGTGCCACGTCGGCCGATGTGACACGGCGGCTTGCGTCGGAGTTGGACCGTCTCGCCCTGTGGAACGCCCTGTGCCCTGACGAACAAGGGTGGCAATGGGAGCGGGTGTTGGCCCTCGTCCGCGGTGTTGACAAAGAGGCCGCTCTCCAGGTCGCAGACTTGGGACACAGGCTCGCGGCAACGGTTGTCTTCGATACCGACACGCCACAGTATCCCGGCTTCGAGTTCGGGCTGGAAGGCAAACGGTGGACGCCGCACGGAGTCGCCCAAGACAACAACGGGCCTTTGAATGACCAGCGCCCAGGCTGGCTTCAGTGGGTCGCCGATCCGGACTTGCGGGCCGCTTACGGCGCCCGGCACCATCTCGACGCCATGCTGTTCGAGGGCCATCGGGCAGTACGGCTATTGCAGGTCATGGAGGGCACCCACCTGTTTGTCACCCAGGATGGAAGGCTCGCGCCGCTTCAGGTCGTCGTGCTGCCACTGGTGCAGGACGAGTCGCCCCAGCAGCGATTGCTCGATTGCCTGGCGGAGCACGATCGCGCTCAAGAGGCCATGGCCTGCGGCGAGACGTCGCCCGCGCCCGATCCGTTCGCCTGGCGACCGGTGGTGACGTTCTACCCCGGCGCGACGGTGGCGCCGATCTGTTTCCGCAGCGGTTCCCGAACTGCTGGCCTCGGCGCTCTGTTTCCCTTGCCACCGGAACTCATCGGGGAAGGGGAAGCGGGTGCAAGCCCGGCGCCTCCCGGGAGCACGCCGCCATGAGCACCCAACGCATTCCGCTGCTCGTTTGGCAGGACTTCGAGGGCGGCTGGTCGGCTGCCCCGCTGGAACCGCACTTGGGCGAACCGGAGATCGCCGCCCTCGGCAAGACGGCCGCGGACGCCGTGCGTCAAATGCAGGCGTACTTGCAGTGGCATCTGAAAGCCCACCCCTGGCTGACGCCCGATTTCCTCGACCCGGAACTCATCTTCTACCGCGTACCGGTCCGTCCGGAATACCGCGAGCAGGAGCGCGCATATCCATGCAACCAGGAGGTCGCGCTCCGTGTCCCCTGCGTGCTGGGCCGGCAGGCGAGCGGCCTGCTGCTATGTGCGATGCCCACCCTGGGCCTGTCGTTCCAGGTGTACGAGAAAAGGGAAGTCCGCCGCCTGGTGACGGAAACGGTCCGCCGCGAACTGGCCGGCCAAACCCCGCAGCAACTTGTGCGCGTCCTCCCACCGGCTTCGGTGCGCCTGGAGACAGTCAGTGTGCGGCTGCCGCGGCCCAAACACACGGCATCGGCTGCCGAGACGCCCGAAACGCTCGGCCAGGTCGCCCAGCCGGTCGGCCATGCGTCGTTCCGAAAGCGATTCGCACAGGCATGGCAACGCGAGGATGAAGTGGCCGACCTGGTCCGCCGGCTGGGGCAGGAGCGCGCCCCGGTGGCGCTCATTGGCCCGCGCGGTTCGGGCAAGACCACCGTTCTGGCCGCCGCCGTGCGGAAGCTGGAGCGGAGCCGGCCGGACGACGCCCGGCAGCGCGCCCGCCATGCCTTCTGGCAGACGAACGCCGGCCGGCTGATCGCCGGCATGAAGTACCTGGGCGAGTGGCAACAACGCGTGGAGCAGGTGATCGATGAACTGTCCACGTTCGACGGCACGCTCTGTGTGGAGAGCCTGCTCGACCTGGTAACGCTGGGCGGCTCCGAACCGAGCGGCAGTGTGGCCGCGTTCTGCCTGCCGTTCCTCCACGAGGGCCGGCTGCGGATGGTCGGCGAGGCCACGCCCGAGGAGTTCGCCGCCTGCCGCCGCCTGCTGCCCGCCTTCGCCGATGCATTCCAGGTGCTCCGGCTCGAGGAACTCGACGATCGGCAGGCGCGCGCCGCGCTGCGGGCGGCCATGGAGAACCGTACCCGCGATACGAAAATCGGCGTCGAGGCGCCGGCGACCGACCTGCTGTTCCGCCTGTTCCGCCGCTTCCTGCCGTACCGCCCGCTGCCCGGCGCCGCGGCCGGATTCCTCGCGCGCCTGTTCGACACGGCCCGCGAGCAGCGCGTGGCCGAGATCGAACCGGCCCGGGTCATCGAGCAGTTTATCGACGAAACGGGGCTGCCCGAGCACCTGCTCCACGATGACCAGCCGCTCGACGTCGATGCGCTGGAGGAACAGCTCGCCCGGCAGGTGCTCGGCCAGCCCGAAGCCTGCCGCG
>SKJM01000582.1 GCA_007122045.1 Planctomycetales bacterium
CCTTCGAGAAGATCGACCTGCCCCGCTACGCCGGCTACGGCATGATGACCAGCCGCGGCTGCCCCTACCCCTGCACGTTCTGCTCCGTCGCCCCGGTGTGGAACCTGGAAAGCTACTCGCGCGGGGCCGGGAACATCGTCGATGAAATGGAGTTCCTCCACCGCGAGGCGGGCGTCGGATTGTTCCTATTCCAGGACGAGTTCTTCGTTTCCGGCAAGCGGCAGGTGATGGACTTCTGCCGCGAACTGGCCTCGCGCGGCCTCGACATCCACTGGAAGGCGTTCGGGCGGGTCAACCTGGTCGACGAGGACATGATGCGCGCCATGGCCGACTGCGGCTGCGTCGAGCTGCGCTTCGGCATCGAGTCGGGCTCCGACCGCGTGCTGCAAGCGATCAAGAAAGGCTTCACCACGGCCCAGGCCATCGACGTGGTGCCCCGGGCGGTCGACATCTTCCGCCGGGTCGACGCCTTCTTCGTTTGGGGCTTCCCGTTCGAAACGCTGGACGATTTCCACCAGTCGCTCTTCCAGATGGTGTCGTTCCGCATGCTCGGCGCCCGCATCCTGCCCAGCCTGCTGTCGCTGCTGCCGCAAACGGAAATCTACCGCGAGTGGAGCGCGAAAAAGGAACTGGAGTTCTGCCCCTACCTGCTGCCCGAGTTCGTCTTCACCGGGCACGAGGTATGCCGCGGCGGGCAAATCGAGCTGCCCGACCGCTACGCCGGCTACTTCGACCTGATCCTCGAGAATCCCGACATTTTCCCCGGCTTTTTCCACATCGACCTGGAAGCCAACGTACTGCCGAAGCTCGCCCTGCTGCGTCAGTTCGGCTTCTACCCCGAGCCCCAGCCCGTCGAGCCGGCCGCCGAAAGCTGCGGCGCCCACTCGCCGCGCATCGAGCCGCAGGAACTGGCCACGCGGGCGGCATTGTGAAGCAACGTAGGGTGGGTGGTTCCGGCCGCACGTTGCCTTCGGAGGTTGGTTTCCCTTGCCAAGCGGCCGGGTTCACCCACGCGGATGGGGTCAAGACACATGGCGCGCGTGGGTGAAGTAAGGCTGTACCGCGGCGTCAACCGCACACGACTGCGTCGTCGTGTCCGCGCAGGAAATCGACCAGCACGTCGGTGTCGGGCAGGACGGGCCGCGTCATGATGCGGTCCTCTGCCACTCGCCTCGGATGGCATCGAAGTCGGGCAGATCGGTACGGTCCTTCCACATTCCGGCGACCTCCTGCAACACGGCTTCCCGGGGCGTGCGGCTCGATTGATTGATGAGCCGGTCGATCGCTTCGCGGATCAGTTCGCTCTGTTTCTTGCCCCTGGCCTCGGCCAAAGCGGCCAACGCATCGCGCTGGCGTTCGGTCAGGTAGATTTGCGTGCGTACCATGCCCTGCCTCGTGTGGTGTTTACATTGTTAAGCGGGTGTGGGTCGGCAATGCGGCGACGTATGAGAAGGGGCAGCCCCCATCTGCGCGGCGGAACGCTGGGGCATGCGCTATGTGTCCTCGAAAAGCGAGCGCAGGTCCCGATAGCCGCTGATGACGCGGGCGATCTCGACGCCTCCGACCACGTGGCGGAACACGATGACATAGTTGCCGACGGAGAAGATTCGCAGTTCATGCCCCAGGTCAGGGCGGGCTTCGCCCATTTCAGGATTACGAGCAAGCAAGTGAAACCGTTTGAAGAACGAACCGATGAGACGCTCCGCAGCCGGCGGGTTGTTCTCAGCGACGTATCCTTCAATATCGGCCAAGTCGTCTTTCGCCAAAGACGACAGGCGAAATCGCGTCATTCGTCCCTTTCTGCTCGTGCGGACGCACGTTCCCGTGCGGTTCGAATGTCGGCCAGGAAGCGGTCGCTGTCTTCTTCACCATACTCGTCGAACTGCCCCGAGTCGAGTTGCCGAACCCCGGCTTGCACTTGGCGACGAAACTGTTCGCGCTGCCGCAACAGGCGCAACGCCTCTCGGAGCACCTCGGTCTCGTTGGAAAACAGACCCTCACGAACAACATTGGCAACGAAGCGGTGAAGATCTTCGGGCAGGGACACTTGCATGACAACACCGTGGCGTAGCTGGAATGTACGAACGGGAGCGCCGGCGCCGTTCAGCGCGGCTCCCAACTATTGATTTAGCATTATACATCGCCGGTCCCGGCAGGCGAACCGCCACCGCAGGCCACGCCCCCTCTTGCATACGGGTAGCCGGCCCCCATCTATGATTTTTCTCCGAACGGCTATTGACTATTTTGTTTTCTCAGGATAGGATGGAGTCGGACGGGCGCGCCCGTCCGTTTTTCGCCATGGTCCCGGACGGACGCGCCCGTCCAAAACCGCCAACCCGCGGAAATCATGCAAAATACACCCGATCCCCCGGAAACCTCCGGAAAAACCGAGGTCATCCTCGAACAGGCCATCCGATCCTTCGCCGAACTGGGGTTCCGCGCCACCGACGTGCAGGTGATCGCCGACCGTGCCGGCGTGGGCAAGGGCACCGTCTATCGACATTTCGGCACCAAGGAGGAACTCTTCTGGGCGGCCGCCTTCGAAGTGTTCCAACGGATGCGCCGCGCGCTGGTCGAGGCCGAACACGCGGCGGCCGGCGCCGCCGACAAGCTCCGCGCCGCCTGCCTCGCCTACGGACGCATCTTCGACCAACATCCCGACTACCTCGAGGTGTTCGTCCAGGACCGGGCCGAGTTCCGCGGCACCGGCCCCGAGGCCTACAAACGCGACCACGAGGAGTTGTTCCAACACTTCCTGAACATCGTCGAGCGGGGCATCGCGGCGGGCGAACTCCGCCCGGTCGACCCGCGCCGCACCATGGTCGCCCTTTCCGGCCTGCTGTACGGCGCGACGGTGCAAAGCTGCTACATCGGCCAGGGCATGTCGCTGCAGGAGATCATCGCGGCCGGCGTCGACGTGTTCCTGGCCGGCCTGCGCCCCGGCACGGCCGAAGTCCGCCCGCCGTCGCACCCTGGAACGGAGGATCAACCATGACTCGCAACCGCCGTGATTTGTTGTACCGGCTGGCGTTCGCCGCGCCGTTGCTGTTGCCGGCGCTGGTTTTGGCCACCGGCTGCGGGCGCACCGGCGCCACGGAACGTGCGGCCGCCCCGCCGGCGCCCATCCGCGTCGAGGTGGCGCCGGTGGGCCGGGCCTCGGTCCGCGAGGAACTCGACCTGGTGGGGACGCTCATCCCGCTGCGGGCGACGACGATCGTCTCGGAGGTGGACGGCCGCATCGCGTCGTTTCCCGCCTCCGAGCGGATCATCGAATACGAGGAGGCCGGGCAGATGAAGCGGCAGGCCTTGGGGCTCGACTTGGGCCACCCCGTGCGGGCGGGCGAGGTGCTGGTGCAGATCGAGCCGGCCGACTTCGAACTGGCGCTGCGCACCGCCAACGCCGAGTACGAACTGGCCCGGCGCAACCTCGACCACCTGCTCGCCTGGAAGCGGCCCGAGGAGATCGCGAGGCTGGAGGCCATGCTCGAGGAGGCGCGGGCGGCGGCCGACCGGGCGGCGGCCGACCTCCGCCGTTCGGAGCGGCTGCTTCCGACGCGGGCCGTCTCGCAAGGGCAGTTCGACGAGACGGCCGCCGCGGCCCGGATGGCCGCGGCGGCGGTGAAGCAGGCCGAGGCCGCCCTGGCCATGGCCGAGGCCGGACCGATGCCCGAGGAGGTGGCCGTGGCCGAGGCCCAGGTAACCGCCGCCGCCGCGCGGGTTGCCGTCCAGCAGGAGAAGCTCGACAAGACGGCCGTCCGCGCGCCCTACGACGCCGTCATCGCCGACCGCTTCGTCGACGTGGGCGAGCGGGTAACCGCCATGCCCCGCGTCGAAATCATGCAGATCATCGACCCGCAGGTCCTCTTCGCCCAGGTGACCGTGGCCGAACGATACCAGGGCGTCGTCAAGCTGGGCGACGTGGCCGCGGTCGCCAGCGACGGCCTCCCAACGCCCCTGCCCGGCCGCGTCGACCTGATCAACGCGAAGATCGATCCGGAAACGCGCACGTTCCGGGTTCGAGTGACGATCGACAACCGGCGCCGGATGCTGAAGGCCGGGGGGTTCGTTCGGGTGGCGCTGCCGGTGGGCTCGGCCGCCGACGTGCCCGTGGTACCCGTCGACGCCGTCGTGTTCAGCGAAGGCCGGCCCGCCGTGTTCGTGTACGAGGCCGGGCGCGTCGGCCGCGTGCCGGTCGAGGTGGGCATGTCGGACGGGCAGGTCTACGAGATTCTCACCGGGGTGGAGCCGGGCCGGGAAGTGGCCGTCCGCCGCACGTCGCTGCTGGCCGACGGCCTGCCGGTCACGCCGGTGCGAGCCGGGGGACTGTCCCAATTTTCTCGGCCGCCCGCCGCGCAGCGCAATGAGTCGGCCGAACCGGCCGCGACCATCCCCACATCGGCTTCCGGTCCCGCCCCGGCCCACGAAGGAGGCACGCCATGAAGATCTCCGAAACGTGCATCCGGCGGCCGGTGTTCGCCTCGATGATGATCCTGGCGCTGGTAGTCTTCGGCGTGGTTTCGTACCGCACGATCGGCGTCGATTTGTTCCCCGACGTCGACATTCCCGTGGTTACCGTCACGGTGGTCTTCCCGGGCGCCGATCCTGAAACGGTCGAAACCGAGGTGACCGACCGGATCGAGGAGGCGGTGAACACCGTCAGCGGCATCAAGACGCTGCGGAGCGAGAGCATCGAGGGCCTCTCGCAGGTGTTCGTCGAGTTTGAGCTGGAGGTCGACGTCGACGTGGCCGGCCAGGACGTGCGCGACCGGGTGGCGGCCATCCGGGGCGACCTGCCGCCGGACGTCGAGCCGCCGGTGGTCGAGAAGTTCGACATCGACTCGGCCCCCATCCTGGCCGTGGTGCTTTCCGGGCCGGTCTCGATCCGCGAGCTGTCCGACTTCGCCGACAACCGGTTGAAACCCCGCATCGAGAACGTCGACGGGGTGGGAAACGTGCGCCTCGTGGGCCGGCGCGAGCGCGAGATCCGCGTGTGGCTGCGGGCCGACCGCCTCCGGGCCCTGGGCCTGACGGCCGACGACGTGATCGACGCCTTGCACACCGAGAACCTCGAACCGCCCGGCGGACGCATCGAAACCCGCGACCGCGAAATCACCGTCAAGACGCGGGGCAAGATCGAGCGGGTCGAGCAGTTCGGCGAGGTGATCGTCACCCGCCGGGGCGGCGCGCCCATCCGCGTGCGCGACGTGGCCTGGGTCGAGGACGGAATGGAAGACATGCGCAGCCTCGCCCGGCTCGACGGCACGCGGGCCGTGTCGCTGCTGGTGCGGCGGCAGTCGGGTACGAACATGGTGCGCGTGGCTCGCGCGGTGAAGGACCGCCTCGACGACGTGCAAGCCGACCTGCCCGAAGGCTACCAACTGACCCTCGCCCAGGACCTGTCGGTGTTCGTCGAGGACGCCATCGGCCAGGCCGAGGGCGAACTGCTGCGCGGCGGCGTGCTGGCCGTGCTGGTCATCCTGTTCTTCCTGCGCAGCCTGCGCGGCTCGTTCGTCGCCGCGGTGACCATCCCCACCACCATCATCGCCACGTACAGCTTCATGCTGGCCATGGGCTTTTCGGTGAACATGCTCACCATGCTGGCGCTGACCATCTCGGTGGGGATGATCATCGACGACTCGATCGTCGTGCTGGAGAACACCTACCGGCACATGGAGGAGGGGCTGCCGCGCGTCCAGGCGGCCGTCCGCGGAATCTCGGAAATCGGCTTCGCCGTGGTCGCCACCTCGCTGGCCATCGGCGCCGTGTTCGTGCCGGTGGCCTTCATGGAGGGCATGATCGGGCGGTTCTTCTACGAGTTCGGGCTCACCGTGGCGTTCGCCGTGGCCGTTTCCACGTTCATCGCCCTGACGCTTTCCCCCATGCTCTGCTCGCGCGTGCTGAAGGTGTCGGCCGGCCACGGGCGGGCGTTCAATGCCGTCGAGCGGTGGTTCGAACGGATCGAGCGGGTATACGGATGGACGCTCCGCACGGCGCTCCGGCACCGGTTCGCCGTGGTGGGCGCTGCGGCGGCCGTGTTCGCCTCCAGCCTGGCCATCACGCCCTTCATCGGGAAGGAGTTCATACCCGACCAGGACGAGAGCCAGTTCAACATCCAGGTGGAAATGCCCGTGGGCACTTCGATTCACGCCACCAGCGAGGCCCTTATCGAGATCGAGGACCGCGTGCGGCGGCTTCCGGGCGTCCGCGAGACGTTCACCACCGTCGGCGCGGGGGTCGAGGAGCGCGTCAACGTGGCCACCCTGCTGGCGCGCCTGGTGCCGCAGGATGAACGCCGGCACTCACAGGCCGAGGTCATGCAGCTTGCGCGCGAGGCCCTGGCCGATTTGCGGCACCTGCGCATCAGCGTCGAGACCGTCCAGGCCGTGGGCGGGGGCGGATTCCGCGTGGCCCCGCTCCAGTACAGCATCCAGGGCCCCGACCTCGACACCCTGGCCGAGTACAGCGAACGGTTCACGGCCGAAATGGCCGGCGTGCCGGGAATCGTCGACATCAACTCCACCTACGACCCCGGCAAGCCGGAGGCCAACGTGGTCATCGACCGCGAGAAGGCCGCCGACCTGGGCGTGCACGTCAGCGACGTCGGCCACGCCGTGCATGCGCTCATCGGCGGGCGTCGGGCCACCGTGTTCGAGCAGGGCGGCGAAACCTACGACGTGCGCGTCCGCTATGCCGAACCCGACCGCGACCGCCCCGGCAAGGTGCTCCGCGTGCCGGTGCGCACCGCCGGCGGCGCGCTGGTCGACCTCGACAGCCTCGTGCGCATCGAGGAGGGCACCGGCCCGGTGCAAATCAGCCGCGAGAACCGCAGCCGGCAGGTGCTCGTGCTGGCCAACCTGGAAAGTTTCAAGCCGCTGGGCGAGGCCATGGCCGACCTGTCGGCCATCGAGGCCCGGCTCGGCCTGCCCCCGGGCGTGCATACCCGATTCGTGGGCGAAGTGGAAATGATGGAAGAGTCGTTCGCCAGCATCAACTTCTCCCTCATGCTGGCCGTGGTGCTCATCTACATGGTGCTCGCCGCGCAGTTCGAGAGCCTGGTGCATCCGCTGACGGTCATGCTGTCGCTGCCGCTGTCGGTGGTCGGCGCATTGGGCCTGCTGGCGCTGACCGGCCGCACGCTGAGCATCTTTTCGATGATCGGCATGATCATGCTCATGGGCCTGGTCACCAAGAACGCCATCCTGCTGATCGATTACACCAACCTGCTGCGCCGGCAGGGCATGGGCCGCAACGACGCCGTGCTGCGGGCCGGCCCGGTCCGCCTGCGGCCGATCCTCATGACCGCCTTCTCCACCATCGCCGGCATGACGCCCGTGGCCATCGGCCTGGGCTCCGGGGCCGAGGCCCGGGCGCCCATGGGAACGGCCATCGTGGGCGGCATGCTCACCTCGACCGTGCTGACCCTCGTAGTCGTGCCCGTGGTGTACACCCTCATGGACGACCTGAGCGTCGGAGTGCGGCGGCTGCTGCCCGGCACCGGCGACGACCGGCCGGCCCCGGCCCCGCGGCTCCATTCGGGCGGCGACGGCAA
>SKJM01000330.1 GCA_007122045.1 Planctomycetales bacterium
CTGACTTTTCGGCTGACTTTCCGGCTGACTTTCCGGCTGACTTTTCGGCTGACTTTCCGGCTGACTTTTCGGCCGACAGGCTGGAAAGCCTGTCCTACCAGTTGTTTGGGAGCGCTCGTTTTCGCTGCGCAGGCTGAAGCGTGAACTCCAACCGGCTCGAGCGCACGGTCACGCCGGGGGGTTATTGCTGCTCGGGCCGGCAGTATGAAAGCGTCAGCAGGGCGTAGCCGGTCACCAGGCTCGGCACGCCTTCCATCCAGCGGATTTCCTCGTTGATCCAGGAACCGTCGGGCCGCTGCCGACCGGCCAGCTCGCGCACCAAGTCCTGCCGCCAGTCGTGCTTCACGCCCTCGGCGTCCTCGAACTCGTCGATTCCGGTGGCGTCGAGCGCTTTGGCGAAGATGTGGTAGTAATAGTACAGCCCGGCCAGGCCCATCTGCGGGTTTTCGTCGAGTTGGTAGTGCTTGCGGATCCACTCGGTAGCGGCCTGCACGCGGGGGTCGTCCGGCTCGACGCCGGCGTAGATCATGCTCTTCAAGCCGGCGTAGGTCATCGAACCGTAGCTGCGGAGGCCGCCCTCGGGCGTTTCGCCGGCCTGCGAGCCGCCGCCCGCCGCCGGGGTGTAGTAGAACCCGCCGTCGGGATTCCTTGCCGGGAACGGCGTGGTGTTGTGTTCGCTCTCGAGGTTCTGGCACCGCGAGACGAACACCAGGGCTCGTTGGATGGCCGGGTCGTCGGGGCCGGCGCCCGCCGCCCGCAACGCTTCGATCAGGAACGACGTGTTCGACAGGTCGGGCCGCTCGTGCCGGCCGTAGCCTGCGCCGCCGTAGGCCGGGTCCGACTCGTCGGCGTCGTCCTCGGCTCCCCACTGAATGCCGCGCAGGAACCGGTCGGCGTTGGCGATCAGTTCGTCGTATCGGCCGTCCCGGTTCGCCTCGGCGAAGCACATCAGGGCCAACGACGTCTCGTAGTTGCGATAGAAGGTTCCCGCGCGGTAGATGCCGCCGTCGCCTTGCACAAACCCCTGCAAGTACTCGAGGCTCCTGGCCACGGCGGGGTCGTCCGGGCTGCGGCCGTGGCGCAGGATGCCGGTCGTCACCACGGCGGTGACGCCGGGTCCCATCTCGGCGGCGTAGGAGCCGTCCGGCCCCTGGCCCCGGGTGCGCAGGTATTCGATCGCCTGATCGACCATCCGGCCGAAGGTCTGGGCGTCGATTGGGGTGTCGTCCGCCGCGAGGGTTCCAGCCTGGCTCAAGCCGCCCACGGTGAGTACCAATCCCATCAAGATCAAACGTTTCATTGTGCACCTCTGGAGTTTGCGAACATCTTCAGTTCATTATACGCCCTGCCTTGGGACAGGCCCAGCCGGACGGATCGGCCGGGCGCTGCCGGCAACGCTGCCGCGCGCATAGTCCCGCGTTTCTGTGTGCAAAGGCTGTGCCAATTCGCCGTATTACCGCGCAACCTCTTTCGCCAGAGGCGATTGCAACCGGTCGGCACGCCGGCCGGCCGGCGTGCGGCGCCGCGCCGGGCGACACCGATGTCGGCAAAACCGACACGCCCCGGCGGCCGGGCCGGCCCGCCATTTCTACCCGTGCGCCCCCTCTTACACAAACAGCACGCCTCGGGATGAGGCCAATGTGGCACCTTACTCCCGGCGTATTCTATGGACGGACGACGGGGCCGGGGGTAACTCACGGGCCGGGTCCGGTACGGTCGAGAGCATCTCACTCTCCACCGCCGGCCTTGCTTTCGACGACGACGGCGTCGGTGGGGCATACCTGGCGGCAGATGTCGCAGTAGGTGCACTTGGCCGGGTCGATTTCGTGCCGGCGGTAGGGGGCGAAGGCGATGGCGCCGACCGAGCAGTGCTGGGCGCACAGTGTGCAGCCGATGCAATCGTCGGTAATGCGGTATTCGACCAGGGCGGCGCACTTGCCGGCGGGGCAGCGCCCTTCGAGGTGCGCCTCGTACTCCTCGCGGAAATACTGCAAGCTGGAAAGCACCGGGTTGGGCGCGGTGCGGCCGAGGCCGCAGATGCTCCCGGCTTCGATCCCGCGCCCAAGCCGTTCGAGTTCCTCCAGGTCGCCCGCCTTGCCCTCGCCCTCGCAAAGGCGGTCGAGCAGCTCGAGCATCCGGCGGGTGCCCACGCGGCAGAGGGTGCACTTGCCGCACGATTCGTCTTGGGTAAAGCGGAGGAAGTAGCGGGCGATGTCGACCAGGCAGTCGGCGTCGTCGAGCACCACCAGCCCGCCGGAACCCATGATGGCGCCGGCCGAGGTGAGGGCCTCGAAGTCGACGGGGGTATCGGCCAGGCGGGCGGGCACGCAGCCGCCGGAGGGCCCGCCAATTTGCACCGCCTTCAGCTTGCGGCCCTCGGCCACGCCGCCGCCGATCTCGTCGACGATCTGGCGGATGGTCACGCCCATGGGCACTTCGATGAGCCCGCCGCGCCGCACCTTGCCGGCCAGGGCGAACACCTTGGTGCCGCGGCTGGTGGCCGTCCCCATGGCGGCGAACGCCTCGGGACCGTTGCGGAAGATCCACGGGAGCGAGGCGTAGGTTTGCACATTATTGACCAGGGTGGGGCAGCCCCACAGGCCCACGTCGGCGGGGTAGGGTGGGCGGAGGCGGGGCATACCGCGGCGCCCCTCGAGCGAGGCGATCAGGGCCGTCTCCTCGCCGCAGACGAACGCACCGGCCCCTTCCCGCACCGCCACGTCCAAGTCGCCCAACAGCCCGCGCTCCCGGCACACGGCCAGCGCGTCGTTGATGCTCTCGACGGCCAGCGGATACTCGGCCCGGATGTACAAGAACGCCTGTTTGGCCCCGATGGCCCGAGCGGCGATCGCCATGCCCTCGAGCACCCGGTAGGGGAACGATTCGAGGATCATGCGGTCCATGAACGCGCCGGGGTCGCCTTCGTCGCCGTTGCACAGCAGGTATTTCACCTCGCCGGGCGCGTCGCGGACGTATTGCCACTTCCGACCGGTGGGGAAGCCGGCGCCGCCGCGGCCGCGCAGCCCGCTTTCGGAAACCCGCCGGATGATCTCCTCGGGGGCCATTTCCCGCGCCATCGCCAGCGCACCGAAACCGTCGTGGCGGAAGTATTCGTCAACGTCGGCGGGGTCGATCCGGCCGAAATGCTCGATGCAGATGTGCCGCTGGGGCCCGAGGAACTCGCAGACGGCGCCGTCGCGCATGTCGAGCACTCGGTCGATTTCCGGGGTGCCGGCCTCGTCGCTGGCCAGGCGGTCGAGCCAGCGGCCCACCCGGCGGCCCATCCGGCGGAGCAGCCCCCGCGGCTTGAAGTGTTCGAGCACGATGTCGGGCACGTCGTCGGGTGCGACGCGGGCGTACATTTTCGACTCGCCGCCGGGCAGGACCAGTTCGAGCATGGGCGTTTCATAGCACATGCTCACGCAGCCCACCCGCTTCAGCACCGCCGGCGCCCCGCTCTCGGCCAGCACCTGGCGGACGGCGTCGTGGACGTGGTCGCATCCCTGGGCGAGGCAGCAGGAATCGAGCCCGATGCGGATCTCGCCCAGTTCGCCCTCGGGCGTCACCACGCGGCCGGGCAGCTCCCCGTTGCCCTCGCGCCGGCGGCGCAGGAAGTCTTCGATCGTCTTGCCGGCGTCGAGGGTGCTCAGCCGCCCGTACGTCACCCCGTCGATCTGGATGACCGGCGCCAGCGTGCAGCAGCCGAGGCAGGGGACCTTTTCGATCGTGAACCGGCGGTGCGGGTCGGTGTCGTCGCCGTCGGGGATGTCGAGTTCCCGCTCCAGGGCGTTCTGAATCCGCATCGACCCCTTCACGTGGCAGGCCGTGCCGTGGCACACGCTGACGGCGTGTTCGCCCATCGGCCGGTGCCGGAACTGGCTGTAGAAGGTCGACACGCTGGTGATGGCCGCCGGCGTGATGTCGCTCAGCTCGCACACGCGGCGCAGCGCCTCGGGCGGCAGCCAGCGGTACTCGCCCTGGATGGCCTGGAGAATGGAAAGCGCCGCCGCGCGGTCTCGGCCGATGCGAGAGATGGTTTCATCGACGAATGCAAGGTCCAGCATGGTATACTACAGTCCAGTCATGTCCATTGCGTCACAGCGCGTCAGGCTCTGTGCCAAAACAGCTTGTGCGATTCTGCGAGTAGGATGGGGTTTCCAGCCCGTCAAAACCGCGACGGACAAGAATGCCCATCCTACAATCCGGTCATGTCATTGCGTCGCGGCGCGTTAGTCCTCTTCCATGCAAAACAAATGGCTCTCGCCGCGGATGTACATGCGCCCGTCCTGGAAGGCCGGGCTGGTGACGCACGGCTCGCCGAGGTTGCCGGTGGCCACCGGTTCGCAGCCTTCGCGGGTGGGGCGGCCGATCCAGCTCCCGCCCTCCTTGTCGAACAGGTACAGCAGGTCACCCACCAGGCTCGGCGAGGAGGTAAAGAAGTCGTCGAACTCGACCTCCCACAGCCTCTCGCCCGTCTGCGCGTCGAGCCCCGTAAAGTAACCCGTCGACGGCATGAGCATGACCAGCTCGTCGGTAACCAGGGGGCTGCACGTATCGGGCAGGCCGTCCTCGGCGATCCACACGATATGGGTTTCGGTCACGTCGCCGCTGCCGTCGGCCCGGATGGCCGACCACTGGCTGTACTCATTGCCCACTTGCACCATGCCGCCGGCCAGCACGGGCGACGGCCCGCAATCGCCCCGCAGGCAGCGAGCCCGCCACAGCTCGCCGCCGTCGGCCGGATTGTAGGCGATCACCCAGGGATCGGCCGCCGTGATGAGCTGCCACCGGCCCTCGTGCTCGACCACGATGGGCGAAGTCCACGAGTTGGGCACGGGCCGCTTCACTTCCCAAACCATCTCGCCGGTCGCCGCGTCCATGGCATACAGCCGCGATTTCTCGTCTTCCGGCATGTACCCCTGGTCGATCTGCACGAACACGAGGCTTTCGTGCATGGCCAGCGACGACGCGTGGCCGTACACGTTCTCAGGGATGCCGAAGCTGTGCGACCACGCGAGGTTGCCGTCGAAGTCGAACGCGGCCATATCGCCGTTGGCGAAGATGGCGAACACGTGCCGGCCGTCGGTCACCGGGGTGGGGGCGGCGAAACCCGTATCGTCCATCACCTGCGGCGGCTCGGCGGTGCTGTGCGGCGTGCCGGGCACTTCCGCCGCCCACAGCAGCCGGCCGGAATCGGCGTCGAAGCCGTAGACCTCGCGGCGGTCCTCGTCGGCGCCGGAGAGGAAGATGCGGTCCCCCCAGACGATCGGCGAGCTGTTGCCCGGCAGCGGCACCTCGGTCTTCCAGCGGATGTTCTTGCCGATGGCGGCGTCCCATTCCTTCGGCACGTTGGTATAGGCCGAAATGCCGTTGCCGTACGGGCCACGGAAGCGGGGCCAAGCCGCCTCGATGGCTTCCCGGGAAGGCGGGGGATACCGTTCCGCGACGGCCGGCTCGGCCTCCTCATCCTCGCCGGCCACGGCCACCGCCGGCTCGTCCCACGGCGGAATGGGGCTGCGGTACGCCAGGCTCAGCCCGGCGGCCGTCAGGGCCAGAACCACGCCCACCGAGGCGACCGCCCACCGGGCGAGCCGGCTGAGCGGCGTCTGCAAGTCGCCCGGCGGCCCCAGCGACTGGGGGTCCGGCACCGGCCGGTTGAGCGCCGATGCCCGGGTGGCCGCGATGAGCGTGACGGCCGCGCCGGCCAGCAACAGCACCCCGCCCACCGAGGCGAACGCCCTGCGGCGGAAGTAGTCTGCGCGCAGGGCCTGATCGAGTTGCCGGAACTGATGCCGCAACGGCTCGTTGTCCGGCGACTCGTGCAGGGCGGCCTTCAGTGCCTGGAAGGCAATCGTCTCGGCCGGATTGTCGGCCCGGCGCAGGCTGTAGTCGTACAACAGCAGCGCGCAGACGATGGCCGAGAACACGCCGCCCACCACGGCAGTACGCACCATCAGCCGGTATTCAGACGCGGTGCGGGGGTCGGCGGGATCGGAGGGGGGCGTCGGGGGGGTGGACTCGGAATGCGTCATTGGCACCAAACGGGGAGACCAAGGAAGTTGCTCACACCCTCCATTCTATCACCAACCGCCCGATGCGACCACATGGCAGGGAAACCGGGCGATGCAACGCCTTACTCCGCCAGGCACACCACCCGGCCGTCGGTCGCCGAAAACAGCAACCGGCCGGGCGTGGCGATGAGGCCGTCGAACACGGGCGGGGCGTCGAGCGGATAGGCGGCCCGCTGCTCCCCGTCCTGGGCCGAAACGGCCCACAGTAGCCCCCCCGCGCGCCCTTCCCAAGCGGCGATCGGGTCCTTGGCCGTCAGCGCGTCGGCCGGGCCGGCAAGGAACAACGTGTCGCCGGCCAGCACCATGCCGCGCACCAGCGGTTCGACGCGCCGTTGCCACAGGAAGACCTCCTTCTCGGCCTTTCGGCGGGGATCGCCCGCGAGGCTGCGGGCGAACAGGCGATAGTTGGCCCCGCCGAGCCCCACGTGGCTGCCGTCGCGGTGGTAGCGGTCGCGCCCGAAGCCGTACACGGTGTGCCCGTCGACGACCAGCAGCCGCCCGCTGGGCACCTGGGCGCCCATCGTGGGCCAGCCCGCCCAGCCGCCGTGCATCTCGGTGCCGACCATCCAGTAGGTGCGGTGCCACCACGAGTCGTCGAGGAAGCCGGCCGGGCTGTGCAGGTGCGTGACGGTCTTCGCCTGCGGCTCGCCCTCGCGGCTGAAGCGCAGGTGCCGCATGAACACCGAACCCTGCTGGGCGGAAAGCACGTCGTTGAGCGCGCCCGGCATGCTGAAGCCCGGCGCGGGGCGCGGCAGCGGGTGCGGCTGGTGCCCGGTCTGGGGGTCGCGGCTGTCGACCAGCGTGCGCGACAGTTCCCGGCCGCTCGCCGCGTCGAGCCGGACCAGCACGATGCCGCCGTCCAGGTACCCCGACCGGCCCGCCGCGGCGTACACCACCGCGCGGGAGGAATCATCGGCGTCGGGCAGCACCAGCACACTGCCGTGGACCGGCCAGGCCGACTCGAGCTGCGCGTCGACGGTCACCAGGCGTTCCTCCGGCGCCGCGCGGTACCGCCACACGGGAGCGCCGTCGGCGGCGCGGAGGCAGTACACCCGGCCGTCGGCCGAGCCGAACAGGACGCGGCCGTTCCACAGCGTCGGCGGCGAGTCGATGCGGCCGCCGGCGGTGAATTGCCACGCTTGCTCGCCGGTCTCGGCGTCGAGCGCATGCACGGTGTGCGTGTCGGTCGAGGCGACGTACACGCGGCCGGCCGCGGCCACCGGCGCCGTCAGCGGCGCCTGCAACTGCGCCTGCCAGGCCGGTTGCAAGTCGGGCGAAACACCGGCCGGCGTCGCGCCGCCGCGGGCCGGGTCGCGCCGGTAGGTGGGCCAATCGTCCGCAGCGCCGGCTTGCGGCTCGACGGCGTCGAACGCCGTCCCTTCTTCCAGCCGATCGGCCCCCGCCTCGCCCTCTTCC
>SKJM01000158.1 GCA_007122045.1 Planctomycetales bacterium
GCCATCGCCTCGGGTGAGGTGATTCGCGCGAGCTTCTCGGCAAACTCGTCGGCCACCCGCCTCGCGTCCGAGCCGGAGGCCGCGGGCGCCGGAAGGCCCACGGGCACAAGTACGCAAACACACGCCAGGGCTGCCATGAAGGGTTGCATCGGGGTTCCTCCGGTCGGGGTGATGTTGCGGCGCTTCCGGGCCGGGCACGACCGGGGCCGGAAGGTGGACCTCGCAATATAAAAACATTGGACCAATCCGCTGGGCCGGAATCAAGAGGCCCAGTTCAACGGTGACACAACACGACCGGGATGCGGGGGCGGCGGCCAGCCGCCGCTCACGTTACCGCACCGCCGCGCGCAGGTCGGGCAGATCGTAGACGGTGAGGGCGGCGTGGAGGGTGTGGACGAACTGGTCGGCCGCCAGGGGGTTGGCGACGATGTGCTCGAACCACTCGGGACCGCCTTCGAGGTCGACCGTGCACATCGCCGCGCTGGCCCACCACTTCGCCCGCCGCACCGCCCGCCGCTTCGGCCTGGGTCCGCAATCGGCCACCTCCGACGATCTGACGTTGCTGGCCGCGCCTGGGCCCGCTACCGCTGAGGCAACCATGGATGGACGGGACGGTCCCCTTCGGGGCCAATGCGGGCACGAGATGTTTGTGGCCTTGCAGTCGGAGCGGCCATAGGTTGCATCGGCCCGCGATCGCACCGCCCCCGAAAGGGATGGCCCTACTGTGGGGGGGCGAGACGCGGGTAGGCAACCGTAGTGCTGCGCGGTATACTGGAGGAAACTGCATGAGGGTGAACTATGAAAATCGACCTGACCGCAACGGTGATCGGCGGATCGTTGGAACTCGACACGCCCCTCGCGTTGCCCGACAAGAGTCGAGTCCGGGTGACGATTGAGTCGCTAAGCGAGACAAACGACGGCTGGCAAACCGCGCTGAGGGCATTGGATCGACTCCGCCGAGAGCGGCCGATCCGCGCCCAGGGCTTGCGATTCACGCGAGACGAACTCCATCAGCGCCGTTGATCCGTTTGCATGAGTCGGACCTGGCCCATCGCCGCGCCGCCCGCCGCTTCGGCCTGCGTCCGCAGTCGCCCATCCCCGACGACGTGACGTTGCTGGCCGCGTACGACGCGATTCGCATTGCAGTCCCGAAGGAACGTTCCTAAGGCAACCCCGGGTTGCTTCCGCATGGTCGGGCTGCGCATCAGTAACCCCTCGCCTTGCGCACGTACTCGCGGTCCTCCTCCGAGAGCGCGTCGATGTTGACCTCGATCCGGGTCCCGTCGCGGCGCTCGAGCGTAACGATTCCCACCAGCGCATCGATGTACCGTGCCTCGACGCTGAATCGCCCATCGGCCGACCGCCACACCCGCCACCTCTCGTCCTGCGGCTCCGGCAAGGAAGTGATCGCGCGGGCCATCCACGACCGCGCGTCGCGCGCCCGGGGTCCGTTCCTTCGCGTCAACTGCGGGGTCATCCCGCCGGACCTGATCGACTCGGAGCTATTCGGCCACGAGGAGGGCGCGTTCACGGGGGCCACGTCCTTGCGACGAGGGTGGTTCGAGCGGGCCGATCAGGGTATCCTGCTGCTCGATGAAATCGGCGAGCTGCCGCGGCCCGCGCAGGTCCGGCTGCTCCGCGTGCTGCAGGGGGGGCGTTCGAGCGGGTCGGCGGAAAAGACAGGCTGGAAAGCCTATCGCGCGTCGGGGACAGGCTGGAAAGCCTGTCCTACGTTGGCGACAGGCTGGAAAGCCTATCCTACGTTGGGGACAGGCTGGAAAGCCTATCCTACGTGGCCTGCCCTGCATCAGGCCAAGGGCATCAGCCGGGCCAGCAGCAGCGTGAGGGCAAGGCCCGTGGCGCCGAGGAGCACCAGCTCGAGGGTCCAGGTCTTGAGGGTCTCCAGTTCGGTCAGGCCGCTCATGCGGGCGAAGATCCAGAAGCCGCTGTCGTTCATCCAGGAGCCCACCACCGACCCGCTGCCGATAGCCGTGGCCAGGTACACGGGGTGGCAGCCGAGCACGTCGGGCGTGGCGCCGAAGCTGGCCATGATGCTGGCGGCGACCATCATGCTGACGGTGCCGGAACCTTGGGCCACTTTCAGCAGGGCCGCGACCGCGAAGCCCAACGGCAGGAGCACCATGCCGGCTCCTTCTCCGCCCCCGGCGAACGTGTCGCGCAGGGTGGTTTCGATGCCGGTCTCGCGCAGCATGGCGCCGAACGCGCCCCCGCCGGCCGTGATGAGAATAATCACCCCGCCGCTCATCAGGGCGGTTTCCGTACTGCGGGCAAGCTCGACGAGCGTCAGGCGGCGGTGGCGCGCTAGCATGACCATGGCAACCACCGCGGCCAGCAGCAGCGCCAGGTTCGGGTTGCCGGTTACCGCGGTCACGTTGGCTATGCGGCGCGCCGTGGAGGGTGCGGGTTCGGCCCCGTCGACCGTGGCGTTGTCGAACTCGGCCCCGTCGGCCCCGGTCCCATCGACCTCCGCCACGGCATTCTCGCCAACGGCTTCGAGTGCCGGAATGCCGGCCCAGGCCTGCGCGGCGGTATTCGCTGAGATGAGCACCACCGGCAGCACCACCGGCGCCAGGGCCAGCCACAGCGGCGGCAAGTGGGCGTCGTCGAGCGGCTCGGGTTCGGGGGCGTCGCCGATGGGCCGCATGGGAATATCGATCAACCGGCTCAGCACCCGCGCCCCCACCAGCCCCACCGCCGCCGTCGGAACGGCAATGAATCCTCCCACGAGCATCATCAGCCCCAGGTCCACGCCCAATTCCGCCGCGATGAGTGCCAGGAAGGCATGTACGCGGAGGATGAGGATCATCCCCAGCACGGTACCCAGCCCGATCAGCAGTACGACGACGGGGTACGGCATGGCGAAGCTACGGCGTGCCCTTGGTGAGCATCGCGCCCTTGATAAACCAGCCGTCCGCCTCGCTGGTAACGACGGTTCCGGCCGGGCCGAGATACCGCCGGACCACTTCGAAATCGGGCAGCTCCGAGCCGTCGATCTGCTGCTCGCGCAGTTCGTGCCGCCTTCCCGTACCGAGCACCGCGTTGAGGACCCGCGCAAACAGCGTCTCGCCCTCCGGCATTCGCCCCTGGCGAAGCAGCTCGTACGCGGGCCGGTACTCCTCGTCGGTGCGCGAGAACAACTGCGCACTGCGGGCTTCGATTCCCAGCTTCTCGATCGCCGCCCGGGTCACCCGGTAGTCGATGTCGTCGCTCAACGGCCGGGAGGAGCCGTCCGGCTTCAAAATGCCCTCGAGGAAATCCAGGTGCGACGCCACCAGCAGGTGCCCGTGCGCCACCGTCACCGCGGCGTTCGGCAGCAGCCGCTGCTCCTCCTCCTCCTCCTCCAGGTCGTCCAACTCCGGCCTCAGCGGCCGGGTCAGGGCGGGCAGTTCGGGCATGTCGCCGAGCTGCACCCTGGGTACGCGGATGTCGCCCGGCTCCTCTTCGACCAGTTCCCACACCTCGTACCCCTCGATCTCGCGGCGCCGGGCGGCCGGGTCGTTTTCCATCGACTTGGCGATCGCCGCGGCAACCTGCTTCGGAACCTTCGCCTCGATGGCGAACAGCAACCGCTCGCTGGCCGGGCCGATGGGAAGGCGGTAATCGCTGAGGACCGAAATGCGGGGACCGAGGTGGTCGATTAGTTCCCCGCGCAAATCGAGTTGCGGCCCCTTCGGGTCCTCCTTCAGGCTCGTCAGCACTTCCTCCCACAGCCCCACCTGCTTCTGGTAGGCCCGCAGTTCCCCGCCCATCTTCCGGATGATGAACACATCGGGGCCGTGTTCGATTTCCCACGCCTGGTCGGGCTCGATTTCCCGGACCGGCATCTTGGCGGGGAGTTCGGCGCCGAAGTCGGCGAAGCCCGCCCGCAACGCACCCGACAAAACGCCGGCCGCAAGCTGGCCCTCATGCTCCAGGGAAACGGCGAACAGGAAGACAACGCCGCCGAACAGCTCGTCGAACAGGGGGCCGAAGTGGTCGAACATGTTCTGGATGTCGGCGTAGAACGTGCTGTAGGTGGCCAGGTCGCTCGGCACCCACGGTTGGGGGGTGAAGTCGGCGGCGTTGGGGAAGGCGAGCATCTTCATCGCGCCCGCGTAGGGCTTCGGGGCGTGGACAGCCGTTCGGTGGACCGCCTCGTGGTCCTCGACGGCGAAGTCGACAAAGCCGCCCACCCCGCGAATCGCCTCGAACCCCTGGTCCCGCAAGAGTGCGAGCATATCCCGCCCCCGGCGCGGTTCCGGCGGCGGCGAGAGGACGCGCATCGCCTCGGCCAGCGCGATCGGGCGGATGTACCAGCGGAACTGCGCCCGATCTCGGCCGGCATCCTTCGCGCAGCGGTTCATCACGGCCTGGAACGAGGGCACCTGGTCCAACGACGCCGTGCCGGCGGCTTGCATTTGCGAAAGGACGCCGCGGATCACGTCCAAGTTGTCGGAGACGCCCAACACGCGGTCGGTCAGGAAGTAGATCGCCCGGCCTGGTCCCGGCGGTCGGCCCGCCTGCCCCGCCCCGGGAACCTGCCCGGGACGCCAGCCCCCTTCTGCGGGGGGTCGGGCGGGCAGATCGAACACGATCAACGTCGTGCCCGACACCTCGAAGGTCTGCCGCTTCGCGCCGTCGCGAAGCAAATTGGCGCTCACCGTCTCAAGAAGCTGTTGCGCCTCGGCGATGTTGCCCGTCACGTCCACCAGCATGGCCACGGCCGCCTCACGGCGGACGGGCTGGATCATGGCCACGGCGATTTCACCCGACGGCACGCCCTCGAGGTCTTCGAGCTTCAACCCCAGCCGCTCGCCGAGGTCCGACCAACGCTCCCGGAACTGCCTTTGCAGGTCCTGCGCGAACGGCTCCATCACGGGGTCGGCCATGAGTTCGCCGAACTGCGTCTGGTTCCAATGGTCGAGCAGTTGGTCGTAATCTTCGACCGCCGCGAAACCGACCGTCGTCGCCGGCAACAGGCGTTCGCTGCGCAACGGCTCGGCGGCGCGAAGCCCCGCCGCATTCAGAACCACGCTCCCACTGCCTACAAGGAACATCAGCATGATACGGTACACGAAATACCTCCTTAAGATTCTCAATTTTCTTAGTCCAGCCATTTTGGCTAACAAGCACACTTTCACATCGGACACTACAGTGTAAACCGATTGGGCCATTGACGCTAGAGCGGTTGGAGTGCCGTCCTCAGGCGGCTGCCCCGTTGGAGTCCCGGCTTTAGGCGGCTCTTCCGACCGGCTAAAGCCGGGACTCCAACTCCAAGTCCCTCTCTGCCCACAGCCGCATGGAACGGTCGGCCCGGATTTACTGTCTCGCGCAAGCTGCGTATTCCACCCACACTACCGCATCGAAAGTCGGACCGTTTGTGAAGGAAGGCAAAGTTACCAGAAATGCTCTTCAAAAGGCCACTAACGCCCCACCCGTAGTGGCGGTAGACTGCCCACCCCAACTCCAGGCATAATACCCTATTACCATGCGCCAGTTCCGCAACGAAAGTCTCAGCCACGACCCGCTTCATGGGTATATTCCGTTCACCTCGCCCGAGGGGCTTCCCGAAGGCGAGGTGTCGGAACGCCATATCATCGACCATCCGTGGTTGCAGCGGCTCCGGCAGATTCACCAACTTCAGACCGCCTGGTGGGTCTTCCCCACGGCCGAACACACCCGGTTCCAGCACGTGCTCGGGGCCATGCACCTGGCCAGCCGCGCGGTGGGCGGGATGTTCGACAGCCTCCAGCACGTGTGCCCCGACGTGCCCTCGAAGGGCTATGTCGACTCGCTCATGCGTCTCAGTGCCCTGCTGCACGACGTGGGTCACGGCCCGTTCGGGCACTTCTTCGATACACACTTCCTTGCCCGGTTCGGGCTGAATCACGAGTCGCTCGGCGCCGAGATCATCCGCCGTGAGCTGGGCGATCCGGTGCGGCGCGTGCGCCGCAGCCCCAACGCCGCCCTGGAGGCCGGCGAAACCCTCGACCCGGAACACGTCGCCTTCCTCATGACGCGGCCGCGCGACGGCGCCGCCGAGGCCCCCCGCTGGCTCCGCATGTTGCGCAGCCTCTTCAGCGGCCTGTACACCGTCGACAACATGGACTTCGTGCTGCGCGACGCGTACATGTCGGGGTACAGCACGCGGGCCTTCGACCTCGACCGTCTGCTCCACTACACCCGCTTCACCGAAAAGGGCCTCACCGTTCACGAGCGGGGGCTCTCGGCGCTGGTGCAGTTCATTTCGGTCCGGGCCGACCTGTTCCGCGCCATCTACTTCCACCGCACGGTCCGGGCGATCGACCTCGAACTGCAAGAGCTGTTTGCCGACTCGCGCGAGCTGCTGTTCCCCGGCGATCCCCGGGAGCACCTCGACGAGTACCGGCGCCTGACCGAGTGGTCGCTGCTGGCCGAGGTGGGCCGGTGGGGGGAAAGCGACGAGCCCCGGCGCCGCGCGCTGGGCGAGCGGTGGCGGCGGTTCCTGCGCCGGCAGCTCCGCTGGCGGATGGCCTGCGAACGCACCATCTTCTTCGCCCCCGGCCAGTCGGAGCACGGTAGCGTGCTGAGCAACGAAACCACGTTCGAGGCGGCGGTGCGCGACCTGCTGTCCCCGGCGCTGCGCGACCTGCCCCTTCGGGTCGACACGGCGCGCCACGTGCACCGGCCCGGGGCCCACGTTCCCGCGGCCGGGCAGAACTACCTGTACGAACCCGGCACCGAACGCATCCTCCGCCTCGACGAGCGCGAGATGTTCCGGCGCATCGCCGCCAGTTTCCGCATCTGCCGCGTCTACACCCACGACGCGAGCCACGTGGCAGAGCTTTGTCTTGTCATGGACCAGCTTACCGGCGCCGCCGCCGACGACGACCTGACCAACATGTAAGACTCCCTGACAAAACCCCGGCGTGTGGTCGGTTCCCCTTCGGAAACCGCTCGATTTCGCCGGTCAAGTTGGGCCAATTAAACCCTTGCAGCGAGGACTTCGACCCATGCCCGTGCAGGTTCTTGGAATCAGCGGCAGCCCCGTTTTCGACAGCAACACCGACCGGGCCGTTCGGAAGATACTCCAGCACACGGGTCTGGAGAGCGAGTTCGTGAAGCTCAGCGAGTTGGACTTTGCGCCGTGCCGGGCGTGCCTGGGATGCATCAACGCCAACGAGTGCGTGGTCATCGACGATGCCCGCTCGCTGGCCGCGAGGTTCCGCGAGGTCCCGGCCTTTGTCCTGGGCGCGTACACACCCTACAGCAGCCTCGACGCCCGCACGAAGGCGTTCATGGAGCGGATGTTCTGCTTCCGGCACCGCACGGGCGGCAGCCGCGGCAAGTTGGGCGTGGCGGTGGTGACCACGGCCTGCCCGCCCGGCGCGAAGGACGTCCCGCCCGCCGCCGCGACGGCCCTCAGCCAGATCGGCTTCTGGATGGCCGAGGAAGGGATCGTCAACCTGGGCGCCATGGTGCTGGA
>SKJM01000221.1 GCA_007122045.1 Planctomycetales bacterium
CAGTTCGTGTACCGCCCGCTCAGCTTCGACCCCGCCCTGCTGAAACGCCGCCTGTACCAGGTGCCTATCGAGCGGACCGAGGACCCGTCGCTGGCCGACTTGTTCTACCAGCGGCAGGACGAACTGGACCGCCAGATCACCATGCTGGCCGACGTCGCCACACCGCGGTTCGTCCTCGGCAGTTTGCAGGTATACGGCCCGGTGGCGTCGCCGCTGCTGATGCTGGCCCACCAGTTGCTCTCCAGCCTGCCGCCGCACAGCCGCGAGGACGGGGCGGGGAAGCAGGTGGGGGCGCGCGCCTTCGCCGAGTCGGCCGAGGCGGAGATCGCCGAGTACCAGCGACAGTATCCGGGTTTTCGCGCCAACGTGAGCATCCGGGAGGACCTGTATTCCGGGCTGCTGGTTTCGCGCGATACATTACTGGTGGGCGAGCAGGTGCGCGTGCCGGCCAAACGGGTCGACGCCCTGCTGCAACACGAGGTGGGCACCCACCTGCTGACGTACTTCAACGGGCAATCGCAGCGGTTCGCGCAGTTGCACGCGGGTTTGGCCGGCTACGAGGCCCTGCAGGAGGGGTTGGCCGTCCTGGCGGAATACCTGGTCGAGGGGCTCAGCCGGGCTCGAATGCGGCTGCTGGCGGCCCGCGTGGTGGCCGCCCACCAGATGATTGAAGGCGCCTCGTTTGTCGATACGTTCCGCTTGCTGTGCCGCACGTACGGGTTTGCGCAGCGGTTGGCGTACACGATTGCGATGCGGGTGTACCGGGGTGGCGGCTTGTCGAAGGATGTGGTATACCTCCGCGGACTCGTAGAGGTGCTGGAATACCTTCAAGGAGGCGGCGAGTTGGAGCCGCTGCTGGTCGGCAAGATCGGCGTGGAGCATGTCCCCCTGGTGCGCGAGTTGCAGCACCGGGAGGTGCTCCGCCCGGCCCCGCTCCGGCCGCGGTACCTGGAGCGGCCCGCCGTGAAACAGCGCCTTGCCCGGCTCCGCCACGGACTGACCGTCGCCGACCTGTTGGAAGGAAAAACAACGCGATGAGAATCGGCTTCATTGTCAACGACATCCAGACCGAGCAGACCGGCTACACCACCACCCGGCTGGCCATGACCGCCATCAACCGCGGCCACGAGGCCTGGGTGATGGGCGTGGGCGACTTGGCGTTCGACCTCGACGGGTCGGTGCGCGCCCGGGCCCGAACGGCCCCGAAGAACACCTACAAGTCGAACAAGACCTTCCTGGCCGAGTTGCAGGGCCCGAAGGCCCGCGTCGAACGCATCACCGTCGACGACCTCGACGTGCTCCTGCTGCGGAACGATCCGGCCGAGGACCGCATTAAGCGCCCTTGGGCCACCACCGCCGGCATCATGTTCGGCCGCGCCGCCCTGCGCCGAGGCGTGGTCGTGCTGAACGATCCCGACGGGCTGGCCAAGGCGATGAACAAAATGTACTTCCAGCTCTTCCCCGAAGAGGTTCGCCCCAAGACGCTCATCACCCGCGACCGCAGCGAAATCCGCGCGCTGGCTCGCGACCTCGGCGACATCGTCATCAAGCCGCTCCAGGGTTCCGGGGGCGAGGGCGTGTTCCTCATCCGCCAAAACGACCTCGGCAACCTGAACCAGATGATCGACGCGGTGGCCCGCGACGGTTACGTCATCGCCCAGGAGTACCTGCCGGCGGCGGTCGAGGGCGATACGCGGCTGTTCATGATGAACGGCCAGCCCCTGCGGTACAAGGGCCGCTACGCCGCCTTCCGCCGCCAGCGCGCCGGCGAGGACATTCGCAGCAACATCCACGCCGGCGGGCACAAGGCCCAGGCGGTCATCGACAGCCGCTCGCTGCAAATCGCCGAAATCGTCCGCCCCAAGCTGGTCGAAGACGGCATGTTCCTCGTCGGGCTCGACATCGTGGGCGAGAAGCTTATGGAAATCAACGTCTTCACCCCCGGCGGGCTCGGCAGCGCGCAGACCTTCGAGAACGTCAACTTCACCCACGCGGTCATCGCCGCCATGGAGGCGAAGGTCCAATACATGGGCTACTATAGCCGCGATTTCAACAATGTCGACATGGCCACGCTGTAGTGCGAATTTGACCCTATAATAGGATAGGCGTGCGGTAACCGTTCACCTTGGTGCCGGCGCGGGTCGTTTGTGCCCCCTTGTGGGGGTTGGCCCTTTTGGTGGGCCAACGGCTCAGCCTTGGGCAAGTCGGCCGCTGGGCCATGGTAACCGTTCACGGGGGACTGTCCCAATTTTCGCGGCGGAGCAGGTATTCCTCCTGGATAACACGATTTCGCCGCGAAAATGGGACTGTCCCCCTTCGGCCGGTAAGGGGACAGGTCCATTTTTCGGGCATCGTCTTTCCCTGACAACAACGCTTGTTCGCCGAAAAATGGACCAGTCCCCAGCCGGCCGTGAACGGTTACGGGCCATGAAAGCCCCGATTGGCCTCGTGAACGGATACGGCGCGGGACACACATCTGCGAGGAGGGCCGGGCCGGTGCGACGCTGCCACCTTGGCCGCGGGAACCGGGGACTCCTCCGTACTCCACCACACGAAGGGGGACACCATGGTCCGTATAGCGTTTCCCATTGCCGCCGCCCTGGTCCTGGCGGGCGGAATGGCCCAGCCCGCCCCCGCCCAGGAGTGGGCGCGGAAGATGTTCGAGGAGACCTACCACGACTTCGGAACCATCGCCCGAGGCGCGAAGGCCGAATTCGCATTCGAATTGACCAATCGCTACCTGGAGGATGTCCGCATCGCCGGTGTGCGGTCGAACTGCGGGTGTGCCACCCCCCGGGTCGAAATCGAGGGCGATACGCTCAAGACCTTCGAAAAGGGCGCCGTCGTTGTGGGCATCAACAGCCAGTCGTTCCTCGGGCACCAACGGGCAGCGATCACGGTCACCTTCGACCAGCCGTATCGGGCGCAGGTGCAGTTGCACGTGAAGGTGTACGTGTACAGCAGCGTGCTCCTGAACCCCTCCAGCGTCGATTTCGGCACCGTCTCGCTCGGTACTCCCGCCGAGCGGACCATCGGCGTGCAATACACCGGGCGCGCCGATTGGCGGATCCTCGACGTGCGGAGCCACAACCCGCACCTGTCCGGAAACCTCGGCAAGCCGCAGCGGCAGGGGAATCGGCTGGATTACCAGCTTCACGTGGCCCTCGACCCGGAGGCGCCGCCCGGGTATATTAGAGACCAGCTTTGGCTGGTAACCAACGACCCCCGGGCGAAGCATATCCCCGTGGTGGTGCAAGGGCACGTGCTGCCGGCCGTTGCGGTCAGTCCCAGTTCGCTGTTTCTGGGCGTGGTGCCGCCCGGCCAAAGCGTGACGAGGCAGATTGTGGTCCGCGGCCGACAGCCGTTCCGCATTACCGACATCCACACCGATTGCGACTGCCTGCGGGCAGCCCCGCCCACCGCCGAGGGGGCCAAGACGCTCCACCTCGTCGCGGTGACCTTTACCCCCGGCGAGAGAACCGGCAAGATCGCGCGGACGCTGGTCATCGAAACCGATACCGGCGAGCGCGTCGAGTTGCCCGCCCACGCCGTCGTGCCGAGCGACGCGCAGTGACGCGGCGACGCGCCACCGCCCCGGACCGGGCAAGCCGGCCGGTGGCGAACGCGGCAACGTTGCCGACCGGCCACCACCCCCCTACCGAAAAGGAGACACACCCTATGAGCACGTTATCGCGAAGGCAATTCGTGGCGACCAGCGCGGCGGCGGCCGCCGCCACGTGGCTGCCCGGCCGAACGGCCGGCGCCGAGGACGAAACGAGCGAGAAGAAACAAGCGTCGGTGGCCAAGTACGGCGGGTTCCGCGTCGGCCTCCAGAGCAACGTCCTTAGCGCGTTCAGCCCGGAACTGGAGCCGATGCTCGGGCATATTGCCGACCTGGGTCTGCATTGGGTCGAGTTCGCCCACTGGCACTACGAAGTGACCGACGAGGCCGACCGGATTGCCGAGGTGCAGGCCCTGCTGGCCCGCCACCACGTCCAAGTGGAGGCATATTTCCTGGGCGAAATCGAGGCCGACGCCCAGCGGCTCCGGCAAACCTTCGAGTTCGCGCAGAAGAACGGCGTGTCGGTGCTCGTCGGCCAGCCCACCGACGAGGCGTTCCCCCTGCTCGACGCCCTGGTGAAGGAGTTCGAAATCAAGGTGGCGATTCACAATTACGGGCCGGGGCACCGCTTCGACCGGATCACCGACCTGCTTGTGGCCGCCGCGCCGTGGGACTGGCGCATCGGCTACTGCCTCGATACGGGGCACGCCATGCGGTCGGGCGAGCCGCCCGTCGACGCCGTCCGGCGGCTGGGAAGCCGCCTGTACGGCATCCACCTGCGCGAACAGGCGGCCGTGCAGCGCGACCCCCAACCGCCCGAAACCATCATCGGCGAGGGCGCCCTCGACTTGCAGGCCTTCTGCCGCGCGCTGCGGGAGGTGGGCTTTTCAGGGCCCCTGTCGCTGGAGGTGTACTACAACCGGAAAGCGCCCATGGAACCGCTCCGGCGCTGCCTGGCGAACCTGGCCGCCGCGGCCCGGGCCACGGCCTGAGCCGCGCGCCCGGCGCCCATGCCCGCGCCGGAGGACGACGGACAAGAATGCCCACCCTACCCGGGTGCGCTCACAAGAACAAACCGAATGGAGGACCCCCATGCATCGGTATCATTGGACAACGGACGTGTCAACCCGGCGGACGTTTCTTTCCCGGGCGGCCGCAGCGGCCGCGGCGCCGTGGCTGCTGCCGGCCTCGTGCTTCGGCCGGCAGGAGGCCGCCTCGCCCAACGAGCGAATCGGCGTCGGGGTTATCGGCGTCGGTGCGATGGGCCAGGGCCATCTGCGGCACTGCCTCCGGCAGCCCGGCGCCCAGGTCGTCGCCGTGTGCGACGTGGACCGCTGGCGGCGCGAGCGTGCCAAGCGGGTTGTCGAGGAAAACTACGCCGCTGACCGCCCCGGCGGCACGTTCGAAGGCTGCACCGCCTACAACGATCTGCGCGACCTGCTCGCCCGCGACGACGTCGACGCGGTGGTCATCGCCACCGGCGACAACTGGCACGGGCCGGCCACCGTCCTGGCGGCCCGGGCCGGCAAGGACATCTACTGCGAGAAGCCCATCTCGAAGACGATTGTGGAAGCTCGCGCCATGGTCGACGCCGTCCGCCGCTACGACCGCGTGTGCCAGATCGGCTTGCAGCAGCGTTCCACCCCGGCGTTTCGCAAGGCGTGCCGGCTGGTCCAAGAAGGCCGTATCGGTAAGGTTCAGGTAGTGTACGTGGGCCACCCCGGTACGAACGACTACGTGAACCTGCCGCCGGAGCCGGTGCCCGACGGGCTCGACTGGGACCTGTGGCTGGGCCCCGCCCCCTGGCGGCCGTTCAACGGGCGGCTGCACCGTTACGGGAAGCCGCCCGGCGTGGTGCCCTGGTCGTTCTGCCGCGACCTGGGGGGGGGCAACCTGACGAACAACACGGTCCACGCATTCGACGTGGTGCAGTGGGGCCTGGACCGCGACGCCGGCGGCCCGGTCGAAATCATCCCTCCCGAAACCGGCGAGGTGCCCTCGCTGACCTACAAGTACGCTGACGGCGTACTGCTTCAGGTCGATTGGCGGATCGAGCCCGGAAAGCACGCGGTTCCGAAAGGCTGGGACCCGGCCACACGCATCGAGAACTTCGGCGCCCTGTTCGTGGGCGAGGAGGGCTGGATTCACGTGGGCCGGCGAGGCTACTTCCGCTGTTACCCGGAAGAGCTGGTCCGGGACGAGTCGGACCTGTCGGATGACGCCCGGATGTCGGATCATCACCACAACTGGCTCGAGTGCATCCGCACGCGCAGCGAGCCGGTCTGCGATATCGCCGCCGGGTGCAATTCGACCATCGTCTCGCACCTCGGCTGCATTGCCCACTGGACCCGCCAGGCCCTGCGGTGGGACCCCGCCCGCGAAGCGTTTCTCGACAACGACGCCGCCAACCGCCTCCGCGGGCGGGCGATGCGGTCGCCGTGGACGGTCTGAGGCCGGGTTTCGCCCCTTCGGTGCGGGGAATCCGTTCTCGTGGGCCGTTCGGTAGTCGTTCACGGGCCGGTAAGGGGACAGGTCCATTTTTCGGCCATCGTCTTCCCGGAGCATGGCATCTGTTGGCCGAAAAATGGACCAGTCCCCGGCCGGCCCTCGAACCGCCTGCGCACCGGCTCCGTAGAATGGATAGGTAGGGGTAACAGACCAGGTTCCCGGACGAAGGAGCGCGGCCATGTCGCAGGAGAATCACCCAAGTGCACCGGTGTTGGCCATGGCCCGGCATTGCTGGGACCCGCCGATCCGTGTGAGGCTGTTGGCCTTCTTGGAGTTCAGCCGCGTGGTTGACGAAGGCCTTGCCGACTTGGTCTGCCGCTGGATGCGCCGTCCAACCCCTCCCTCGCGGCGAATCGGCCGCCCAACCGTCTTCTAGGGGGGCGGCTCCGGGCCTGCCCTTGTTGCGGGCGTGCACAGCCCACCCCGGCACCCCGCGACGGGCAGGCCCGGCCCGCGAGTTCCAGCCGCTTCGACCGCATCCCTCTTATCGCAACGCCGCCAGCCCGCCCCGTACGTAGCCGACCGATTCAGCCAGGCCGGCCCGCGGCGCTTGCCGATTTCGGACCGAATGAGGCGGGGGGGCGCAATTCCATGCGAAAGAACGGCTCACTCGCTCCTCAGGTGGAACTCGAGGTACCGGGGCAACTCGATGCCGTGGTCCTCGGCCACCTCGACGCCCAGTTCCGATTCGGTGTTGTACCGGGCGGGCAGCGTTTCCCGCCCGTCGACCACCTTGGAGATGCGCACCCGGTAGGCGCCCACGTACACGCCGGGGTATTGGGCGTGGGCCCCGGAGACGGCTGCCCGGCCCGACGCGTCGGTCACCCCGCGGCATTCCGTGAAACCGTCGCCGAGGAACTCCTCCGGCTCGAAGACCACTTCGGCCCCTTCGAGTGGCCGGCCGTCGAGCGTGACCAGTGGCGCGGCGTCCATCATGATGGTGCCGGCGGCGAACCAGGCCTCGATGCGGGCGGCGATCTCGCCGGCCGAAAGCTTGCCGTCGCCGTCGGTGTCGGCTCGGGGCAGCGCCATCAGCAGCGCGGGGCAGCGTGCCAGTTCGGTCGTGTCGAGCTTGCCGTCGCCGTCGGTGTCGTACATGTCGACGGCCGCGCGACCGGCAGCCGCCGCATTGACGCCCGGCCTGCGGGGCGCTCGCGGCCGCCGGGAACAACCGGCGGCGAAAAGAATGCTGACGATCAACAGGGAATGCAGGACAAGTAAACGCATCATGGTTGGATCCTTGGATCGGGGTATGGAGCGTTGCTCAAGCCAGGCGGCGGGGTGTTGTGCACGAGTAGGATGGACATTCCTGTCCGTCGCTTTCCAAGACGGACGGGAATGTCCATCCCACCGTTGCGCCGTCCACCTTGCTCGCG
>SKJM01000180.1 GCA_007122045.1 Planctomycetales bacterium
CGGCACCCTGAGCGTCGCCCTCGGCGGTGTGGTCCGAGATGTCGTCCGTGTCGGGGTCGGCGCGGGTGTCGTGCGCGTCGTGGACCGCATCGTGGTCGTACTCGTAATAGTATTCATCGTAGCCGTACCCGTCGTAGCCGTACCCGTCGTAGCCGTACCCGTCGTAGCCGTACCCGTCGTAGCGATACTCATGGTAGTAAGGTTCCGGCTGGTCTTCTCTCAGCGTGCCGTCGACCGCGGCATCGGCGGTGTCGAACGACTGGTCGTCCGATTGACGGAACTCCTCGGGGCCGGGCGGCGCCGGCAGTTCTTCCACGGGAGCCTCGGCCCTGCCGTCCCAGTAGCCGTACCGGTCGACGATTTCGGCCTCTTCGTAGGTGTGGACATCCGACAGGTCGTCGCCGGCCTGTTCCGTGTCGGCCGCGGCCGGGGCGCCCTCCTCGCTGCCGTCGCCATAGTAACCGGTGTAGTAATCGGCATAGTAGTCGGCGTAGTAATCGTCATGGTACCCGTAGCCGTAGTCATCGTAGCCGTAGTCAACGTAGCCCTCGGTGTACTCGTCGGCGCTTACTTCGTCGGCGTCGGGCTGCTCGTCGGTCGCTTCCAGGGTTTCGTCGGCCTGGTCCACCTCGTGGGCAGGATCGGCGTCGGCCGCCGGCTGGTCGTCTTGCCAGTATTCGGTTTCGTAGTCGTACGGTTCATAGGTGTAGAAGTCGTCCTCGTAGCCATAATCGTCTTCGTCTTCGTAGCCGCAGTAGTAGTCCGGATGGTCGTACCGGTAGTAGCTGTACTCGTCGTAGCCGTACCGATCATAGCCGTATTCGTACTGGTCGGAGGCTTCGATTTCAGCGTCGTCCCGTTGCTCGGGCTGGCGGATGTCGGCCGGGTCGTCGGATTGGGAGTCGACGTCGGCCGTTTCGGGTGGGTCGTGGTCCTGGGTTTCGTCCCAAGCGTCGTAGGGGTAGTCGTCATAGCAAGTGGCGTCCCAGTAGGGATCTTCGGCAGGGCAGCCATAGGACCCGTCGTCCCAGTGCCCCGAGTAGTAGCCCGTCCCGTCCGGTTCTTCGGCGGCATAAAGCGGGACCTCAGGCCCGTACTCTGCCTCAGCCATCGTTTGACCGCCTGAGGGTCCCAGTACAATCAAGGCTCCACTCAGGATGAAGCCGCCGAGTGGATAAGCGAATCGTAAACATCTCATGTTTCCAAGTCCTCCCGGGCAAGTGCCCTGTGCGTGAGTTAGAAGAATCGCGTTTCCCCCGGGTAACGTTCACGAGTCGATGGCAAGGGCGGTTTTCTCGGCCGCCTGCGAAGGGAACCGCGGCAATTCTGCGGCTTCAAGGGCTGGGCGGTTGGACCAAGTCCCCTCCGGACAAAGTCCCCCCTAAGCCACGAGAATTGGGACAGTCCTCCGTGAACGGTTACCCCAGGCCCGTCGCCCGCATCCTCGACGGACCAGCCTGCCCGGCCTACGGTGACCGGGCCGACTCGTTCGGTAGTTGTATCGGAGAAGAAAAAATACGGCCATTAGGCAATTCACGGGCACTTGGTGCCATGAGGTGAATCGGGTGTTTGCCTAAACGACACAGACAACATCGAATGGATAACCCGGAGCGAGTAGTCTTGGATCGAAGGGTGGGTTCGGAAACCGGGTGAGGAAACCGCGGAGCCTTGGTAAAACAGCGAAGATGATCCGCATGGTTCGCTTCGCGCGATCAGATTCTCCTTTCCGGCTGAAGCCGGGACTCCAACGGGGCACGGTTCGAACCTGGAAACGCGCAAGATTTGGCCGTTTGGCCAAGCCGGGGGCGGTGGCCCCCATGAGCGCTGGCTTGCCCCTTATGCTACAATTGCAGTCGGAGCCGCCTGTATATTATCGAGCGGCAAACCGCCCCCTGCCGCTCGCCTTGGGAGAACCTGCCTGTCATGTCGTTCGACGCCTGGATCAGCCTGGCCGTCACCCTGGCGGTGTTCGTTGGGCTTCAGCAGCGCCGCAACATACCGGCCGACCTGTTGTTTCTCGGCGGGCTGGTGACGGTAACGCTGTTCGGCGTGATTACGCCGCGGGAAGCCCTGGCAGGCTTCGCGAATCCGGCGGTCGTGACCATCGGGGCCCTATTTATCGTGGCGGCCGGGCTGCGCTCGACCGGCGTGCTCGACGCGATCGGCAACCTGTTGCTGGGCACCGCCAAGACCGTGGGCGGGGCCATGCGCCGGGTCCTGGGCGTGGTGCTGGGGATTTCGGCCTTCATCAACAACACGCCGGTGGTGGCCATGTTCGTGCCCGTGCTGCTCACTTGGTGCCGGCGCCGGGGCATCTCGCCTTCCCGCGTACTGCTGCCGGTCAGTTACGTGGCTATCATGGGTGGCACATGCACGCTTATTGGAACGAGCACAAACATCATCGTCAACGGTTTGCTCCGCGAGGAGCAGGAGCGCGAGACCCGGCGGATTGCCCACGCCCAGCAGGAAGGCCTCTATGCCGATTTGCCCGGCTTCCAGGAGCAGATGGGCAGCATGACGCTCTTCGAGATCGGCCGGGTGGGGTTCGCCTGTGCCGCGGCGGGGTCGGCATATCTGCTGCTGGTGGGGTATCGCCTCCTGCCGAATCGGACCGAGTTGGTCGAGCAGCTCGACGAACAACGCCGCGAGTACATGGTGGAAATGCTCGTGCAACCCGACTGCCGGCTCATCGGCAAGACCGTCGAGCAGGCGGGCCTTCGGCACCTGCGGGGGCTGTACCTGATCGAAATCGACCGCGACGACGACGTGGTGACGCCCGTGACGCCGGACGACGTGATTCGTGCGGGCGACCGGCTGATTTTCACGGGGGTGGTGGCGACGATCCTCGACCTGGTGCAGATTCCGGGCCTGGTGCCGGCGGCCGACCTGACCTACGAGATTCATCCCAAGCGGCGGATGGGCCGGCACCTCTCGGAGGCGGTGGTGTCGAGTTCCTCGCCGCTGGTGGGCACGACGGTGCGGCGGGCGAACTTCCGCCGGCTGTACAACGCCGCGGTGGTGGCCGTGCATCGCAACGGGGCCCAGCTTCGGCGGAAGATCGGCGACATCGTCCTCCGCGCCGGCGATACGCTCCTGCTGCAAACGCGCACCGAGTTCAGCAGCGCGTTCCGCAACAGCCGCGACTTCTTCCTGGTGGCCGACGTCGAGGGGTCCCAGCCGCGGCGTCACGAGCGGGCGTGGCTGGCCGTCGGGCTGGTGGTCGTCCTGGTCGTGTGGTTGTTCGCGGCAAGCTGGTTCCGCCCCGACGGCTGGGCGGAAGGGTTCGCCTCGCCCGCCATCGCCGCCGTGGCCATCGCGGGGCTGATGATCGTCGGGCGATGCATTCCGGCGGCCGAGGCCCGCGGCGCCATCGACTTGCAGGTGCTGGTGACCATTGCCGCCGCCCTGGGATTGGGCCGGGCGCTGACCGAAAGCGGCGCCGCCGAGGCGATCGCCCATACGGTCGTCGGCGGCGCCGGCAGGAACCCGTACCTGCTTCTCGTCGGGTTTTACGTCCTGACGGTGGTGTTCACCGAGTTGATTAGCAATGGGGCCGTGGCGGCCATGCTGTTCCCGTTGGGCGTGGCGTTGGCGGCGGCTGCCGGGGTCAGCCCTCGCCCCTTCGCCATGGCCTTGGCCATTGGCGCATCGTTGAGTTTCATTACGCCTATCGGTTACCAGACGAACCTGATGGTGATGGGCCCCGGCGGTTACCAGCCGCGCGACTACCTGCGTGCCGGGTTGCCGCTGATGCTGATTGTGGGGACGGTGGCGCTTCTGCTGATTCCGCGCGTGTGGCCGTTCACGCTGTAAGCCCCTCGCCGAGCTATGATCGGGACGTGCGTTTCGCCCTCGGTTCGACGCGTTGGGCCGTGAAGCCGGATTCGTCGCCGTGTTCGAAGGCGAGGACGCCCACCAGGGCGTCGCCCTCCAGCGCCGCCCAGCCGTAGCCCGATTCCGGCTCCATTTCGTCCGCCCCTTCCCAGGTGAATTCGACGGCGGGTTTGCCGTGTTTCTCGGCGTTGCGGCACTCCATTTGCCCTTGCACATATCCGAAGTGGAACTCTCCGGTGTGGCTTGGGCTGAACTCGATAAAGGCGGGGCCTCTTACGTGAAGATACTCTTGATCCCAACCGGTCATTGAGAGGATATTCCAGCGGCCCGCGATCGGAGATTTGGGCTTGCGTTTTGCCATGGTCCGCTCCGTTCTTGAAGGTTCTTTCCCCCGGCGAAGGCGGGGCGAGGGTCGGGTCCACTGTTCCGTTTCCGAGAGGATACGACACTATCGTACCGGGGCTGACGGCCCGACGCAACCCCCCAAGCGGTGGCTTGGTCGGATTGGGGGCGTGGCGCTTCGGTCGCGCCTATGGTGACGGGGTTCTTCCCAGCCGGATCAGTTCGTCGGCGCCCTCGGCGCGCAGCGCGTCGGCCACCCGCTGCCCGAGACCAACCACCTCATCGAGGGGGGCGCTAAGGCTCACGTCGATCGCGCGGGCGCCGAGCGGGTGAACCACGCGGCCTTGCAAGGTGAGGCGGTCGCGGCGCACGCTGCCAAGTGCGCCGATGGGAGCGAGGCAGCCGCCCCGCAGCGCGGCCAGCATGGACCGCTCGGCGGCGACCGCCGCCCGGGTGGGGGAATGATCGAGCGCGCCGAGCGTGGCGACGGCGTCGGGTTCAGCGCGGGTCTCGATGCCCAGCGCCCCCTGCCCGACTGCCGGAAGCATGACGGCCAGGGGCAGCGTTTCGCTGATTCGCGAGTCCAGGCCGAGACGCGTCAGGCCGGCTTCGGCCAGTACGATCGCGTCGTACCGCCCCTGGTCGAGTTTTCGCAGCCGGGTGTCGACATTGCCCCGGATGTCCTCGACGCGGAGGTCGGGACGGCAGAGCAGCAACTGCGCGCGGCGGCGCAGGCTGCCGGTGCCCACGATCGCTCCCTGCGGAAGTTCATCCAGGCAGCGCGCCTCGCGGCACACCAGCGCGTCGGCCACCGGCCCCCGCTCCGGCACCGCGGCGAGCTGCAAGCCGGCCACCTCGTCGGTGGGCAGGTCCTTGAGGCTGTGGACCGCCAGATCGATTTCGTCGTCGAGCAGGGCCCGCTGCAACTCCTTGGTAAACACACCCTGGCTGTCGAGCGTGCCGATGGGGCCGCGTTGGTCGGCGTCGCCCCGCGTGCGGATGGGCACCAGCGCCACCTCGCATCCGAGGTCGCGAAGCTGCGCCGCTACCCACTCGGCCTGCCAGCGGGCCAGGAGGCTCTCACGCGTGCCGATACGCAGCCGTTTGCGGTGCTGATTATCGTTCATCGGTGTGGTGCTCGGCGGGGATGCGAAGTGCTACATTCCGGCAAATCGGTCGGACTGGTCGGACTGGTCGGATTGATCGGATTGGTCGGATTGAGTGGATCGGGCGGATTGGTCGGATCAGTCACGCCGTCGCAATCAACCATCGGCCGCCGCCGGCTGCTCTGCCGGGGTCATTTCTTCGACGTGCTCAGCGGGTTTCGCCATTTCAACGATCTGCTGCGGGGGGACGACCACCCCGCAACTGACGATGTACTGCAGCGCTTGATCGATCGTGATGTTCAAGTCGATGATCTCACTCTTTCGCACCGTGATGGTGAACCCCGTCATGGGGGCCGGCGAGGTGCACATGAGCAGGGAAACGACCGGTTCGTTGGCAATGCCACGGATGTCGACCAGGCTTTCGCCGGTCACGAAACCGAGCGACCAAATGCCCTGGCGTGGATACTCGACGGCTACCACGCGAGTGTACTCGATGTTCGACTCGCTGAACAGGAAGTCGGTCACCTGCTTGACCGACGAATAGACGCTTCGCACCAGTGGCAGGCGGTGGATGCCTTGCTCGAAGCGGCGCCAGAAGAAGTGGCCGATCCCCGCCGCCATGAAGTTCCCGAGCAGGTACAACAGCACCACGAAAACAACCAGAAACAGGGGGGTGACATAGTAGGGGCGGAGGTAGGTGTGGTCGATGTACTGCCGGTAGACGGCATCGCCGGTTTGCGGCAGGGGTTGCCGGGCGCTGTGGTTGCGCCGCGCGCGATCGTATACCTGCTCCGGCACAAAGGTGTCGTTGGGCAGCCGCCGGTAGGTCTTTCCCTCGATCTCCACGGTGCGCTGCAAGGGGTCGGCCACTTGCACGTCGTCGCGGATGTCGGCGATGCGCCATAGAATCGCCTCGCGCGCTCCCCAGGTCACCGGGCGCATCACGTACTGCTCGATGGTGTTGCCGACCCAGACGAAAATGACAATGGTCATCAGCGGCGGCACCAGCACCCCGAGCCCTCGAAATATGGCCGAGCGGAATGGACGGTCGGGACGGTTGCGAGCGTCGCCGGTAGCGGGAAGCAGTGGTTTCATGCGTTAGGCAAGGGTAATACTCGGGTCCAAAAAATCAACGGTTCGCGCCTTGGGCGCGAGCCAACACGGCCACGTGCACCACCGCCGCCCCCGATTGTTTCAGCACCCAGGCGATCTCGCTGCACGTGGCCCCGGTCGTTAGGGTGTCGTCGACCACAAGGGCGCAGGCGTCTTCTAAATGATAGTTTGCCCGAACCGCGAAGGCGTCTCGCACGTTGCGGAATCGGGCTCGTGGGGGCAATCCCTTTTGCGGTTCGGTGCGGCGGCTGCGAACCACCAGCCGTGGGGGCATTGGCAGCCGCAGGCGGCCCGCCAGTGCCCGGGCCATCGTTTCGGCCCCGTCGACCCCCCGCCCCAAGCGACACCCCCAATATAGCGGCACTGGCACGGCAAAGTCGGGGCGGAGCCGGCGGAATTCGGCCTCGTGTCGCTCGAAGAGCAACCGCGCCAGGGCCTCCGCCAACGTGCCGCCTGCGGGTGCCTTCATCGCGGCGACCACGTTCTGCAGCGGTCCATGGTAGTTGCCCAAGGCCACCACCGAGTCGAAGTGGAGCTGTGCATTGCGGCACCAGGCGCATAGATCGGGATGAGGCGTTTCCGGCGGAACGTCTCCGCCGCACCGGCGGCAGGCGTTTCGGTGTTTCGGCCCCAGTTGCTCGGCACATTCGGGGCAAAGCAACCCTTCAGCCGCCCAATCGGGGCCGCCGTTTGGCTCGCTCCCGCACCAAACGCACCGCGGCGGAAAGACCAAGTCCACAACGCTGCGTGCAGCCCGAGCGGCACGCACCCAGCCGGCGCGTACGGACACCTTTTCCCGCCAATCGCTCAATGGAGCCACCTTAGCGGCGAACCTTTCGGAATCTCGGCAAATGCACTTCGCGTTTCTCCCCTTAGCACATTATACTGGAGCGGCGGGCGAACGTCAGGGTTGCCCCTCGCCCGAAAGCGGAATTTACTAGCATTTCGCAAGGTTACCATCGACACCGGCTGGGCGCGAGCCTAAATTGCACAAACATCCCATATTCACCAACCGCCCAAAATGTCCCAGCATGTTATC
>SKJM01000668.1 GCA_007122045.1 Planctomycetales bacterium
TCCCGCGAGGCCATTCTGCACGGGGCGTTCGACAAGTTCGCCGAATCGACCAAGAAGAAGCGAGGAACGGCCGAGGTGGACGAGGCGTTCCTCGAGGAAATCGAATCGTGGCGTGACGCCCTAGCCCGCAACCTCAGCCTTCGCAACCGGCGGCTTTCGGACCGCGAGTTGAACTTCGCCGTGCAGCGGATCATCGACCGCATCGTCTTCCTGCGGATGTGCGAGGGGCGCGGGATCGAGCCGTTCGGGCAACTGCAAACGCTGCTGAACGGCCCGGAGGTGTACCCCCGGCTGGTCGAGATGTTCCACCGGGCCGACGAGCGGTACAACTCGGGCCTGTTCCACTTCCAGCCGGAGCCGGGGCGCGAGCCGCCCGACGAGTTGACCACCACGCTGGCGGTCGACGACAAGGTGCTCAAGGACATCCTCGTCCGGCTGTACTACCCGGAAAGTCCGTACGAGTTCGCCGCCCTGCCGGCCGACATTTTAGGCCAGGTGTACGAGCAGTTCCTGGGCAAGGTGATCCGGCTGACGGCCGGCCACCGCGCGAAGGTGGAGGAGAAGCCGGAGGTCCGCAAGGCGGGCGGGGTGTACTACACGCCCACGTACATCGTCGAGTACATCGTCGAGAACACCGTGGGCAAGCTGGTCGAGGGCAAGACGCCTCAAGAAGTGGGCGGGCTGACGGCCCACTGGCGCCCCTCGAAAAGCCGCCGGCCCATTTCGGTGCTCGACCCGGCCTGCGGCAGTGGCTCATTCCTGATTGTGGCCTATCAATACCTGCTCGACTGGTACCTGAAGCAGTACACCGAGGCTGACGAGCCGCAAAAGCACGCCCGGGGCGCGAATCCCCGGGTGTACCAGTACACCAACGGCGACTGGCGGCTGACCACCTCGGAGCGGAAGCGGATTCTGCTTTCGCACATCTACGGGGTGGACATCGACTACCAGGCGGTCGAGGTGACGAAGCTGTCGCTGCTGCTGAAGGTGCTCGAAGGCGAGACGGAGGAGACGCTCCAGCGCCAGCGCCGGCTGTTCCACAAGGACCGCGCGCTGCCGGACCTGGCGGGCAACATCAAGTGCGGCAATTCGCTCATCGGGTCCGATTTCTACAACGGCCGGCAGATGAGCCTGCTCGACGAGGACGAGCGGCTGCGGATCAACGTATTCGACTGGGAGGGCCGCGACGGTTTCCCCGACATCATGCGTGCCGGCGGCTTCGACGCGGTGATTGGGAACCCGCCGTATCTGTTCATTACGGAAGTACCGGCCGATATGCGCAGCTACTACGGCGAGAGGTACACCACGGTATCGTATCGCTTCGACCTTTACGGCACCTTCATCGAGAAGGGGACTCGCGAACTCCTCGGCGACGGTGGAACATTCGGTTTCATCATACCGCATACACTATTGAGCAACGATTCCTTCGGCAAGCTGCGCTCGCTGTTGGCCGTGGAAACGTCGCTGTTGAAGATAATCGACTTCGGACCGGGGGTATTCAAGCACGCTAAGAACGAGACGATGATCTTGCTGTTCCAGAAGCTCCGGCCCGTTGCGAATCACAGCGTTGAAGTCACTCGGGCGGCGCCCCGGCAATGGCCCGAGACCGTCGGCCGGTTCCGCACCCGTCAGTCACTTTGGGCGCGGCCGGACGGCAGCCCGTGGATGGTCCGCGTGAACGGCGAGCAGCGGGCATTGCTCAATCGGATGGATTCGTGTGGAACCGTGCTGGGTCACTTCTGTACCGCGAATCAGGGGGTGCGCACGGGTGACAACGAGAAGTACTTGGCGCCCAAGCCTCGGGGCAGGCGGTGGCGCCGCGCGGCGGGCGGCCGACAGATCGCTCGCTATGGCACAATCCCCGACGAGCTGTACGTGCTGTACGACCCGAAACTCCTCGATGCGTCGCGGAAGCCTGAACTCTTCTTGACGCCGGCGAAAATCCTTGTCCAGGAAATCCGCAATATCGCGTTGCCGAGGCGGATTGTTGCCACCCTCGATACTGAGCAAGTGTTCGGCCTCCAGTCGACCAACGTCGTTAACGTGAAGCCGGAGACGCCGTTCGACGTTCGCTACGTCCTGGGCATACTCAATAGCGGCGCGGTCAACCTCTACTTTCGTTGCCGCTTTCCGGGAAATAATCACATTCCCTCCAACCAGTTGCTCCAGATACCCCTTCCGGCACCGCCCGACGAGAAGATGCACGACCGCATGGTCTCGCTCGTACAGCAGATGCTGGACTTCAACGCGCGGCTGCCGCACGTGAAGACCGCCTACGACCGCGCGGCCACCCAGCGGCAGATTGACGCGACCGACCGGCAGATCGACCGGCTGGTGTACGAGCTGTACAAGCTGAGTGAAGAGGAGGTCGGCCTGGTCGAAACCGTCCCTGAAGGATAAGCGGGAAGAAAGGTGATGTCTCGCGCACCCCCCGGATGGACGAGGTGTTCCACGGGCCGACGAGCGGCGCAACTCGGGCCGGTTCCACTTCCAGCACGAGAAAGGACGCGAACCGCCCTACGAATTGACCCGCGAAACGTCGAAAAAGTTAATATAGGTCGGCTTGCCCCCTCTTCAGAGATGCCTTTTCCATCCGAAGGGACAAAAAAATGCAGGACTCCTGTTGCCTTTTCCGATGGGTTGGGTATGATCCACCATTGAGTACCGTTTGGCCGAAGGCCGCGCACAGCCCCCGGGGTTTCCATGCTACAGTCGTCGGCCTGTTTACGTTCGGGTTCTGATGTTTTCAAGGAGTGGGCGCCATGCCGCAAGGGACGATCAAAAAACTGATCGCAGACAAGGGTTTCGGGTTCATCGATGGAGGGCGGGGCGACCTGTTCTTCCACCACAGCCAGGTCGAGGGAGCAACCATCGAGGAGCTCCGCGTCGGGCAACAGGTCAACTTTGAGGAAGGGAGCGGCCCGAAGGGCCCTCGCGCCGAGAAGGTTCGCCCTGCTTGACGACCGGGAGACCAAGGCGGCCGCACCACCCGGCTGCCCAATCAATCGAAGGCGACATGCCAGAGCCCCCGGCGTTTGCTATCGGCCGGGGGCCCTTTTCTCTATCACCACTCCACCGCCACCGCCGCCGTGGTCATGCCGGCGCCGACCGAGCAAAGCACCAGCTTGTCGCCGTGCTGGAGGCTGGCGTCGAGTTCGGTCAGCGCTACGGGGATGCTGGCGCTGGACGTGTTGCCCACGTGATCGACGTTCAGGAAAAACCGCTCGAACGGCAAGCCGCTCCGCCTGGCCGCCGCTTTCAGGATGCGCCCGTTGGCCTGGTGGGGAATGATCCAGAGCGGGTCGTCGCGGTTCCAGCCGGCTCGCTGGAGCGAATTGCGGATCAGCTCGGCGAAGCTCTCGGTGGCCAGACGGAACAGTGACGGGCCCTCCAGCCGGATCCACGGATCGGTGGAGCATTGCCCGTTGAGCACCACGTAGCCCGGCTCCTCGCGGCGCGCCATTCGCAGTCCGCGGGTGTCGGACCCCAGCAGCACGTCGCGCACACGGTGGCCGGGTCCGGCGGCCGAAACCACCGTGGCGCCCGCCCCGTCGCCGAAGATGAAGTAGGCGCTCTGGTCGTCCGGGTCGAGCAGGCGCGACTGCATGTCGACCCCCACGGTGAGCACGTGGCGAGCGAGGCCGGAACGGATCATCCCCTGCGCCATGGATACCGCGTACAGCCAGCCGGAGCACGCGGCGTTCAGGTCGAACGCCGGGATGCCCCGCAGGCTCAACCGGTCCTGCAGGATGCAGGCGGTCGACGGCATGGCCACGTCGGGTGTGGTGGTGGCCAGGATGATGCCGTCAATATCCTTCGCGTCGATCCCCGAGCGGCGAATCGCCTCCAGCGACGCGGCGTAGGCCATGTCCGAGGGTTTTTCGTCTTCGGCCGCCCACCGCCGCTGGCGGATGCCGGTGACCTGAAAGACGTAGTCGGCCGAAATATTGGGGAACTGGCGGGCGAGTTCCTCGTTGGTCACCACCCGCTGGGGCAGGTAACCGCCGAAGCCCCGCAAAAACACGTCGCCCGCGCCGCCGGCCGCTGCGGTGGGCTGCCGGGTGGGGGCCGGCCGAGGACCCTCCCCCTCGGCCGCCGGTGCCGGCGGTATCCAATCGCGCATGGCGGGGTCGGTGGTCTCGATTTCCATAACCGCTTCGTTCAGGGCGAGTGTTTCGCCTTCCAGGTGCAATAAACGGATGACTTTGCCGGCGCACGGCGCCTCGAAATCGAACACCGACTTCGCGCTGTCGACTTGAGCCAACGATTGGCCCGCCTCGAACCGGTCGCCCTCGGCCACGTTCCACTCGATGATCGTAACCTCGGTCTCCGCAGCGCCTTGAGCCGGCAAAAACAGCGATAGCCGAAACGACTCGTCCTGCATTATGGGTCCACCATCCGCCGTAAGGCGGCGGCGATCTTTCCGGGGTTGGGGCGGTAGTACGATTCCAGTTCCGGAGCGAACGGCACGGGCGTATCGGGTGCCGCGATAAGCTCAGGAGGGCATTGTAACGCAAAGGCCCCCTTACAGAAAAGCTCCCCGATAAGCCGGTGACCAATCCCCGCCGAAGGGGCGCATTCCTGGACGACCAGCAGCCGGCCCGTCTTCTCCACCGAGCGCCGGATCGGGTCCAGGTTCAGCGGCCGGAGCACAAAGGGGTTCCATACCTCGATGCCGCCGCCCACCTCCGCCGCGGCGGCCAGGGCGTCGTGGACCATGGCGCCGAAGGCCACCAGCGTGAGCCGGTCGCCCTCGGTGTACCGCCGCGGCCGCCACACGTCGGCCAGGTTGCCGTCGAACTCGATCGGCCCGCTGCGGCTCCAATAGAGGTGCTTGTGTTCGAGGACGAGGCACGGGTTGCGGTCGTAGAAGCCGGCCAGCAGGGCCTCGAAGGTTTCCTGGGGCGTTGCCGGGTACAGCAGTTTCAGGCCGGGGAAGCAGGACCACAGGCCCTCGAATTCGCCGGAGTGGAACGCGCCGAGGGTCAGCCCGCCCCCGCAGGGAAGCCGCATCAGAAGGGGCGCCGGGCGGCCGGCGCGGAAGAACCAGGTGCCGGCATTCAGGGCGATTTGGGTGGTGGCCTCGGTCGAGAAGTCGGCGAATTGGAACTCGAGGATCGGTTCGGCGCCGACTTGCGACGCGCCGAGGGCAAACCCCACCGTGGCCGACTCGCAGATGGGCAGGTCCATCACCCGGTCCGCCCCGAATCGCTCGATAAGCCCCTTGCACGTCTTGAACGCCGAGCCGTACGTGCCCACGTCCTGCCCGGCCAAAAATGCACGGCCGTTGTGCTCCAGGAGGTAATTCAAGGCCAAGCGTACGGCATCGCCATTCTTGGCCCGCGACGCGGCGAACGGCGCGACGCGCGAGCGGGCGCGGGTGCAATACGAAACCCACGCGTGCCGCTTCGGTTCCGGCCGGCCCACGCGCAGCGCGTCGCGAACCGCCTGCTCGATCGCCGCCTCGACCGCCGCCTCCAACTCGGCCGCCTCGCCGTCGCTGTAGCCGGCAACGTCGAGCAGGCGCTGCCGGGCGGCGGGCAACGGATCGCGCCGGCGCCATGCTTCGAGCCTTTCGCGCGGCACATAGTCGCCCTTGTCGTACGCCGCGTGCCCCTGCAACCTCAGCGCGCGGCATTCGAGGATCATGGGCTCGGGATCGGCCTGCATGCGGGCCAACGCCTGCTGGACCGTCGTGTAAACCTCCCAGGCGTCGGTGCCGTCGATCGTCTTCCCGGCAATGCCATAGCCGACAGCGCGGTCCGACAGGTTCGCGCAGCGGTATTGCAGTTCGGTGGGCGTCGAGAAGGAGTAGTGGTTGTTTTCCACCAGGAACAGCACCGGCACGCGGCGCACGGCGGCCAGGTTGATGGCCTCGTGGAACTCGCCCGTGCTGCTGCCCCCGTCGCCGATGACCGCCAGGCCGAACACGTCCTCGCCCTGCCGCCGCGCGGCCCACGTGGTCCCCACGGCAACGCTCAGCATGCGGCCGAGGTGGCTCATCATGGGCAGGCGGCGCCGGGCCGCGTCGCCGTGATGCACGTTCCCCTCGCGGCCGTGGGTGGGGCTTTCGGCATTGGCCAGATATTGGCACACCAACTGATACGGCGTGGCGCCCATGAGCAGATGCGCGACGAAATCGCGGTGCAGCAGGGCGACCACGTCCTCACCCGGCCGCAAGGGCATCGCGGCCCCCACCGCCGCCGCCTCGTTGCCCGCACTGCTGGTGACCGTCCCTTTCACGTACCCCTTGCGGAACAGCTCCAGGAGCCGCTCTTCCAATTGGCGCGAGAAGAACATGGCCGGGTAGGCGAGCGCGTAAAACGCCTCGGGCGACAGCACGTGCGGCCGGCGGGGTACGTCGAGTGGCTGGTGCGCCCCCACCCGCAAACGCGCGACCGGCGCCGCGACCTCTACCGCCGCACGCCGAGCAGCTTGCAAGATGTGCGGCCCGCCGGTATGGTCGATTCCGGCCGGCGTTGTCCGTTCGGTCTCGGTCCGTGACTGCAATTTTTCGTCCTCTTTTCGCGAAACTCGAAACCCTGACTGTGCCTGAGAGCGGAAAAGGGTGCGCGTAACCGTTCACGGGGGACGGTTACGGATGCGCTGCGATGTCCACCACTGCGGGGGAAAACGCGCCTCCGCGCCGAGGCAATCCCCCCTGAATACCATGTTTTCCCGACTGACACAACCGCAGCCGCCCGAAATACGCCAATAGAGCAGCCGTATTCCCCACTGCGGGCGGTTCTTCCCTGCACCAATCGTCGGGCCGGGGGTGGCGAGCGAAACGACCGTTGGAGTCCCGGCTTTAGCCGCCCCTATACCCGTTGGAGTTCACGCTTTAGCGTGCTGGCATCGCACATGTTCGGTTCGCACGCTAAAGCGTGGACTCCAACACGGCGCAGCCCCCAGCCGGACCGCCCCCGGAGGGCGGAGGCCCGTCGTCCTACTTTGACGGCGGCGCCTTCTCGCCAACCTCCTCGGCGGATGAGAAACGGTCGAGCAGCAGGAAGCACACGGCCAGCAGGCGGGCGGCCTCCGCGTCGGGGGCGAGGTCCCAGCGGGCACGGGCGGTTCCCAGCGCCCTGAGGTGGTCGCCGGTAGCCAGGTGCCGGAGCACGGCCGCGTGCAGCCGCCGCTTCTGATCGTGGACGGCCACCACCAGCGACAGGTCGCACTTGCAGCGACGGCACTGCAACGCCGGAACCTGCCAGGCATTGCAGGTGGGGCACCGAAGCGCCGTCTTTCGCACGGCCAGAAACGGCTTCACGGCCTCCGGGAGCCATGCCCGCCATACGGCCGGCTTTCGCCCGGCCGGCTCGTGCGCGGCGGGCGTTTTTCGCCGGCGCATCGCGGTGCGGGGTCTTGCCGGCGCCGGGTTGGCGCGGCGCGCCGCAAAGCCGAATTGTCCGGCCCAAAAA
>SKJM01000842.1 GCA_007122045.1 Planctomycetales bacterium
CGCGTCCACCTGCTGTTGAAGTTCCTTCAGGTGCGACTGCTGCCGCCACACCTGCTGGGCGGCGGCCGCGCCTGCAGCGTCCTGTTCCAGGGCGGCCAGTTGTTCGCGGGCCTCGGTCACGCGGTTTTGCGCGCCGGCGCCGAACAGCCACGTGTAGATGGTGAATACCAGCACGGCGGGGAAAATGGGCAGAAGCAGCTTTTCGCGTTCGGTCAGGTTCATCGCTCGGTCGGTCCTTGCGACTGCGCGACTCCGCCGCTCGGTTCGGGGCCTCCTGCCCCGCCGGCCTCCTCGATGGGCAAGCCGGTGTGGTACACGTCTTGAATGAGCAGTTCGAACAGGTACGGACTGCCGTCGCTGAAGTGGAAGGCGGCCTCCTTCGTGGGCGGCTGCACGTGCAGCCCCAGGGGACGCAGCCTCGACGCCATGGCGGCGGCGAGCCGGTTCGGCTGCTCCGGCCGCCGGCTGATGCCGCGGATGCGAATGCCGTCGCGCTCCTGCCGGATGGCCTGGACGACGAACGCATTGGGCTCGCTTTCCGCCAGCGCGGCCATCAGCCCGGCCATCCGCCGCCGGTTCCACTCCATCGCCCGTTGGCACTCGTTGACGCTCGCCTGCATCCGTTCGGCTTGCGTGGTCAGCGCCGCCAGGCGCTTCTCCAGGGCGTCGGCCTCGCTTTGGGCCTTGCGCAGTTGTTCGGCGGGCTGCTGCAAGTCGTCGATTCGCTCCTCGGCGGCGCGCGTGGCCGCGCCGGCCCAGGCGTAGTGCATCAGGCACAGGGCGAACATGGCCGCGCCGATCAGCCCGGCGATCACCAGCCGGGTCGAGTTGGGCATAGGCCGGGGCGCGGGGCGCAGGATGGGGGCGTCCGGGCGGCGGCGCTGGGCGTGGTCGGCCCAGCCGAGCAGCCAGCCCGAAAGGGCCTGCTCGTCGGCCAGGTCGATCGACTCGGCCCCCTCCAGCGCCGCGCCCACCGGCGCCGCCCGCCCGCTGGCCAGCAATATCTCGCACACCTCCGGCGCCTCGAAACCGCCGAACCACAGCCGGGCGTCCTCCTGCCAGGTTTCCGTATGCGGGCTGGTATTGATGACGTGGACGTGCAAGGGGCCGCCGGCGTCGCGATGCAGGCACATCACGGCGTCGGGCCACAGTTCGATCCGCTGCCACCCCGGTTCCGGCGCCGCCCGCAACGACTGGGGCAGGCCGGCCGGATGGGCGATGCCGACCAACTTCCCGCCGGCTTCGCCCACCACGTAGTCCAACTGCTCGCGCGTCGAGGCGGGCACTTGGGTCAGCCAGAATTGTGGCTCGTCGGGGCCGCGCGGCAAGGGCAGGCAGGTGCCCAGCGAATCGAACGCGCTGATGCCCGAAAACGGTTCCGACTCGAATGCCAGCGCCCGCGCCACCTCGTCGTCGCTCATGCCCGCCGCCCCGACCGGCAGCGGGAGCGTTTGGGTCCACAATTCGGTGCTCAGCAGGAGCACACGGCGTGCCCGGCCCTCACCCAGCCGCAGCGCCGCCTCGACCAGCGACGGCAGATCGTCGACCGCCGGCCTCGGCTGCTCGGCCACGCGACAATTCGACCCGCGCACGTCGGCCCGGATGAGCCGGTCGGCGGTGATCAGGAGGATGGTCAAGGAAGTACGCATGGGGCGGTCACGGGTCAGGGGTGCGATTTGGGATTTGAGATTTGGGATTTGGGATGTTGGAGTTCACGCTTCATCTTGTTTTCGCCCCGAAGGCCGGCTGGGCGCCGGGGTCACGGTTGCTCTTGCCCTTCTTCACCATCGCCGCTTTCTTCGCCGCCAACGGCGTCACCTTGCTCCGCGGGCGGGTCCAGTACGAGTTTCCAGCTTGTCGAACGCAACGGGTGGACGTGCACTTGCAAGGGGGCACTCTTGCGATCGGTCCCTTCCACGTACGCCCGAAGCACGTGCGGACCAATCGGCACGTTATCGAAGTAAAACGACGGCGGTGCGCTTTCCGGCTCGGCCGACAGCGGATAGCCGCTTTCCGGCTCGTCCGGCGGGAAGACGCCCACGCCGCCTTCGGCCACGCCGAACAATCGGACCGTCAACGTGCCGGTGCCGCTGGGCATTTCCAATCCACCGTCCTCGCCACGCTGCCAAACGCTTACCTGAACCGTGGTGCGGTAGCGATCTGCGTCGCCGGCGACGAAGGCCACTTCCAGTTCGCCGGAGTACGGATCGTCGGGCGAGGAGCCGGCCAGCCCGTCGGCCCCCAGGCTGCGCACGGCCACGATCTCGCTGGTTGACGTGTCCACGTCGGCCTCGAACGGCCGGCCCCAGCCGTCCAACGCGTCGGCGGCGCCGACGGGCAGCCGAAGGTACGGCCCTCGCCAGCCGCACGGCACCACCACCTCGTCGTCGGCATAGGCGGTGTCGGCCGGATCGAGGTTTTCGGCCGCCGCCGGCACGAACTGGAACGCCGGCAGGCCGCCGGGCGACCACAGTTCCGCCAGGTCCACCGGCAGCCGCCCGATGTCGGCCACGAAGCCCGAGGTGGCCAGGCTCCCGTCTTCCGCCCGAAACAGCTCGGGCCCCAGCACGGCCTCCTCGACCGCGCGGAGTGTGCGCTGCGTTGCCTCGAATCGGCCCTGCCGCACCACCGTTTCGGTGGAAACCACCGCCACGGCCGAAAGGACCGCCAGGATCGTCAGCACCACCAGCAACTCGACAAGCGTCATCCCATAAAGCCGCGACCGGTGGTCGCGGTTCGTGTACAGTGCGCGACCACCGGTCGCGGCTTTATGGGTGCGTCGGGTTGGGGGCGCGTGGACATTCATGGCTCGGCAATCCAAAGGAACAACACCACGTCGTCGCCGCGGTCGGCCGGCAGGAGTTGGTTCGGGTCGGTGTCGATTACGCCGCTCGGGCCGGCCGAAACGAGCCGCGCGTGACGCGACCGGTCGTATGCAGTGGCATTCGTGTCGGTCGGCTCCTGCAACACAATCGGGTTCCCCCAGCCGTCCAATACGGCGGGGTCGCCCGCCTTGCCGTAGCGGGTGCTGAAGCCGCGGCCGACGTCGGGCGTGTACGGAAAGCCGCTGCCCTTGTGCAGCAGGTATGGGCCGCGCCACCCGCGGCGGCTGATGGGGTCGAACGTGATGTCGTAGTCGCGCGTCAGCGAGTTGCCGTCGAGGTGCGTTTCCGGATTGACGAACAGGTAGGCGAGCTGCGGGTGGTCGGCCCGGCCGGCAGCCATCGCAGCTTCGCCCGGCCGGGGCAGGCCGTCCATGTCGTCGTGGTAGGTTCCTACGATCGCCTCGCGCAGCCTTTGGAGACTTTGCCGGGTCACCTCGTCGCGCGATTGCCCGATCCGGCTGCCGACGACCGGCACCACGAGCGTACCTAGCACCAGCAGGATGCCCATGACGGCCAGCAGTTCAAACAGCGTCAAACCGGTAGGGTGGGTGGTTCTGGACGCGGTATCCGTAGGGTGGGTGGTTCTGGACGCGGTATCCGTAGGGTGGGTGGTTCTGGACGCGGTAGCGGCCAGGTTCACCCACGCGCGTTTACCACGGCGAGGCGGAGGGACATGGTGACGGCATGAAACGCGTGGGTGAACCCGGCTGCTCGGGCAGCCGGAACCACCCACCCTACGCGTGGCGGAACGCATCATTCCTCCTCCAGGCTGAGGAAATCGGGGCCGTGTTCGTCGTAGCGGAACAGGAACAGGACGATGTCGTCGCCACGCTCGGCCTGGGTGGGCATGAGCCGGTCGACGGGCGTTTCGATGCGGCCGTTCGGCCCGGCTGAAACGAGCCGCGCGTGCAGGCGGCGGATTTGCGCTTGCGTGAACTCGCCGTTCCCGTTCGGCATGTCGGTGGCGTTCCCGTCGGGCACTTGCAGGACGATGGGCCGGCCCCAGGCGTCCAGCACGGCCGGGTCGCCGTCTTCGCCGTAGCGGTCGGTGAAACCGGTTCCGCTGCCATCGGTGCTCGTATCGGTCACCGTGTACCGTGCCCCGGTGTGCGAAAGGTACGGCCCTTGCCACGTGCGGCCGCTGAGCATGTTGACGCTCTTCTGGTAGATGAACGGATCGTCGGGGTCGGCCGCCCGGTCGGGGTTGACGAACAGGTAGCGAAGCTGCGGGTGGTCGAACCGGTCGGGCTCGATGACCTGATCGTTTTCATCGACCGCGGGCCGTGGCAGTTCGCCCATGTCGGCCCAGTAACGGTTGACGATGAGGTCTTGCAGCCGGTAGAGGTTCTCGCGCGCGGCGAGCGATTGCGAGCGGCGGCCGAGGTAGCCCATCGTGGGAACGATCAGCGTGCCCAGGGCCACCAGGATGGTGAGCACGATGAGCAGTTCCAGCAGCGTCAGGCCACGGGAGACTGTCCCAGTATTGCCAGCGGCGGGGGCATGGGCAGCCGCGAAGGCGGACAGGCCGGAACCATGGGACTTTCCCCTTCGCCGGGTCTTCGCCGCGGCGGGAGCTTGGATCGTCGAGCACCACATAAAGCACCTCGTCGGTTTGAGGTTCGTTCGGGCGGCTGGAGGCACAAGCGCCGGGACCCTCCTCCACAGCCGCCTGTTGTAATACATTTTATTACGGCGGTCAAGGGTGGGGCCCACGCCGTTGTCCGGTATCCCGCCGGTGGACCACCGCTCCGGGTCGGGCGGGGGGGCAAGCCCGGCAATGGCGTGGGGATGCGTTCGCCTTGGGCGAGCCGCGTTCCTTCGGGACGCCCGCACGAGCCGGCAACCGGAGCGGGAGGGTGCCCCGGCTGCCGTACTCGCGGGTAAAGGGGCAGACAATGGGGCTATTGCACCTGGTCGGCCTCCACCTCGTCCCAGTACTCTTCCATGTGGGCGCCCACGCCTTCCAGCCTTCCCGGGTGCATCGCCAGCACCCCGCGGAAACGGGCCCGGCGGTACGTGCTGGGAATGAATTCCTCTTCGCCCGGCGTTTCGGTCTCATCAATGTAGGCCGGATTGGCCACTTGCCCGGCCACCTGGTAAACGGCCACGAAGCGCATGTAGCGCTCGTTGGGGTTGCCCTCCATGGTGTCGGAGAAGTGAACGGGCGCCTCGTTGATCGTGCGGCCGAACATCCGGCAGGGCGACCCGAGCCCGAACACGACAAAACGGTCTTCCGGCCCATTGGTCGCGATCCCTTCCTGTTGGGCATACGCGGGGGCTAGGATGGCGACATTGGTGCTCGTGCCGATGAGTTCGACCGGGGCGCCGGCGTCGACACTGCCGGCATACGGCCAAAAACTCGGGTGCCAGTCGGGGCCATCGTCCGCCATCACGGTCGCGTTCCTGATTCCCGCCCGATGCAGCGCCTCAACCTCGTCTTCGGTCAGGGTGTCGACCGAAAGGCCGCGGATTTCACCGTCGCGAAGCGGCAGGAAATTCGCAAGCTGGCTGCCGATCACCAGCGTATCCACTCGATCCGGGTAGCCGTCCATCGAGGTGGCCTCGTACATCTGGATGCCCTTGGTCAACTCGGGAATGTTGGCCGCACAGGAGGCGATATGCGCCCGGGCGAGCAGGCGGGGGAACATGGCCACGGCCACACCGGCAAGGGCCACGACGATCGTCATGACGATCACCAGTTCCAAAAGGGTCAAACCGAGCCGGAAACGGCTCTTTTGGGAACAACGGGTCATGGGTGAAACTCCTTTTCTTGGGTGGGTTTGAAACGTAACGCAATACAAAACTGGGATATGGCGCTCTTCCCGCCAACGTTCCCATGGAGGCGCGCGCGGCACGAAACGCCCTTTTCAGGCGTACCGCAGGCGCAGCGGCGGATCGTCCGCGCCGAAGGGGGCGCGGTGCGGGCGATGAGGGCTACCCTTGCGGGGGAGCCCGGGCATGGTAGACGGCCGGGGCGGGTACGGCGGCCACCGCCGGTGCGGCCAAGAAGTGCTCGGCGACCACTGCCAGCGCCGGCATGGCGGCCGCAGCGTCCGGCGCGAAGCTCGCGCCGATGATTTGGCAGATGGGGCAGTCGTCTTCCTCGACGATGGGGACGGACTGGCCGCCGTGGGTACATGCGCAGCAAGGTTCGGCGTCGAGTCCGATCCGGGGCTTGTCGGGCACCTCGCCCAAAACGAGCACCCGTTCGCCCACCATGACGCCGTGGCCCAACCCCGGGATAAAGTGCAAGCCCTCCCCCACACCGGCAATGATGGCCAGCAGGGCGGCCAGCGTCCAGGCGGCGGTTCGGCGGAGGGCGATGGTGTTCACGGGTTGGAGCGTTGGTTTGCGGCGTCGATTCGGGGGGCGGGTCGATAGTGAGATTCAGTCTCATCTACAGTCTCGCATTATGTCCCAAGCCGGGCGCCGGTGTCAAGTGCCCGGGGCCGATTTTTTTCCCGATCCGAATGGACTAGCACCACGGAAGGGGGCAGCCCGGCCCAGCAGTGCCCCATCCGTCCCCTATCGGCAATGATGGCCGACACGGTGGCCGGCCTCCAGGCGGCGGTTCGGCGGGGGGTGCTCGCGTTTGGGGGAAACCTACCCCGATTGGCACAACTGCGGCAACGACCTACAATGTGTCGCAACCTTCCGACCCAATCCCTTTTGATGAGGCCGTATGAATTATCAGGCGTTTATCGACCAACAGGTGGCGGCCATTCGGGAAGCCGTCGGCGAGGGGCTCGCCATCAATGCCCTCAGCGGCGGGGTCGATAGCTCCGTCGTCACCGCCCTCGGCCACCGCGCCCTCGGCAACCGGCTCCGCAGTGTGTTCGTCGACAGCGCCCTGATGCGCCAGGACGAGCCGCAGCAGGTAGTCGGCATGTTCGCCACGTTGGACATTCCCGTCGAGGTGATCGACGCCCGGGCCGAGTTCCTCGACGCGCTGAGCGGCCTGACCGACCCGGAAGAGAAGCGCCGCGCCGTAACCAACACCTTTTACGAGAAGGTGTTCGGGCGCGTTGTGCGCGAAAGCGGCGCCACACACCTGCTGCACGGCACCATCCTGACCGACATCGAGGAGACGGTCGACGGGATCAAACGGCAGCATAATATCCTCGCGCAACTGGGCATCGACCCGAAGGAAGCGTACGGCTACCACGTGCTGGAGCCGCTGAAAACGCTGCGGAAGGACGACGTGCGCGAGGTCGCCCGGGCGCTGGGCTTCAGCGAGGAGCTTGCCGATCGGATCCCGTTTCCCGGCCCGGCGCTGGCGGCGCGCATCATCGGCGAGGTCACCGCCGAGCGCCTGGAGACGGTTCGCCAAGCCACGGTCATCGTCGAGGAGGAACTGGCCGGCTGCGGCGCGTTCCAGTACCTGGCCGTCTTGCTCAACGACCGGGCGACGGGCATTCGCGACGGCCGCCGCGAGTTCGGGCAGATCATCGTGGTGCGCTGCCTGAACAGCACCGACGCCCGGACGGCCACCCCCCTCGATCTTCCCTGGCCCACGC
>SKJM01000552.1 GCA_007122045.1 Planctomycetales bacterium
CAATTCATTCGCCCTTTCCTCACAGTAGAGTATAATGGCCCTGCCGGGCCGATGGGAATGCGGCGAACGCGGCGGTGGGGGAGCCGGGGGAAAGCGGCGATGAACGGCCGCACCCGAAGGACATCGGAGCAAACGCACCCCCGCCCGTGTAGTAGTAAACACCATCCCCCGGGAGACTACCATGAACCGACGCCAATTCCTCCAAACCGGAATGGTCATGACGCTTGCCGCCAACCGACTTGCCGGCGCGCCGGCCGCCGCGCCGCCGATGGCGATCTCCGAGCGGTTCCGCCGCCTGAAGGCGCCCGAAACGGGCCGAACGGCCGTGCAACTGACCTCGGGCGAGGCGCAGTGCTACCCGTTGTACTACTACGTTCCCAGCATCACCGCCGACCACCGCTACCTGGTCTACCACCGGGCGGCCGGCGGGCAGTTGCAGCTCCACCGGCTCGACCTGACCACGGCCGAGTCGGTGCAACTGACCCATGCCACGTGCGAGGATACGCAGTGGCGGCCCTGGTGCGTCGACTCGGGCCGAGGCGTGCTCGACCACCGCAGCGCGCTGAGCGTGGCGCGGGGCCTGGCCGTCTACTTCGACGGCCGGCGGGTCCGCGCGGTCGACGTCGCCACGCTGCGCGACGAGCCGCTGTTCGAAATCCCCGACGACCGCGACGCCTACGGGCGGACCGCGTGCACGCCCGACGGGCAGTGGTTCGTCTACATCCACGTGCCGAAGGGGGCCGTTTGGGGCGAGCCGTGCGAAGGGGCCGTCGTGGCGGCGTACCACTTCGACACCCGCCGCCACCAGGTACTCTGCCGCATCGACGCCGCCGTGTTCCACGTGACCGACTACGACAACGACCACTTCGTCGTCACCCACCCGGCCGACGCGCCCGGAATGCTGCTCACCGATTTCACGAGCGGGCGTTACCGGCTGCTCCGCGAGGGCGTGATCCACTGCCCCACCACCGCCCGCGGCATCGCCTACGAGGTGCCCGACGAGCGCCGGCTGGGCCTTTTCGACCCGCTGGAAACCCGCTGGTTCGAGTTCCTCATGCCTGAGCACTTCGAGTACGTTCACACGGGGTGCGACCCGGCGGGGCGGCTCTTCTTCTACGAGAACTCGACCGATTGGGACCGGTTCGACGAGCACGGCATGCACGCGCTGGTGCGGCTGGACCGGGTGGATGGGAACCACGCGTGGCGGCGGCTGACCGGCACGTGGCCCACGTACATCGGCGGCCAGAAGGCCCACTTCCACCCGCGGCTCACGCCCGACCGGAAGTGGATCCTGTTCACCGGCGGCGACCCGGCCAGCGAGACGTGCCACGTGTTCCTGCTCGACGCTTCCGACCTGGCCGACAGCGAGGGCATCGGGCCGCACCTGCTGAGCCCGACCGGCGAGCACGATCTTGTGTGACACCGCTCGATTCAGAACGGTATGTCGTCGTCCCAATCGAACGGTTCATCCGCTTCATAACCTTCGTCCGACAGCCCGGCAGCAAACTCGCCGAGTTGGCGCTCGAGGTCGGCGCACTTGTCGGCCAGGTCGGGGCGGGCCTCGCTGACCGTGTGCAGCTCCTCGCAAAACCGCTCGATGACCGGCTCGACCAGCGCCGAGCCCCCTTCCCGCAGCGCCGCTCGCAAGTTGCCGAAGTGGCGGTTCAGCGATTCCATATAGGGCTTGCTCTCGGCCGACTCCTTCAGGTCCACCCCGAGTTCGGCCACGTGCGCGCCAATGCCGAATACCCGGACCGACCGCGGTTCCGGCCCCGGGACGTCGCCCGAAAAGGCGCAATCCCACACGGAATCGGCCATGGGGCTATCGGCCACGTCGGCTTCGCCCTGCGCCTGACGCTCGGCCTGCTGCTTCTTCCTCCTTTCGTCGAACTCGCGATTCCACGCCTCGAACGCGCGCTGTTCCTCCTCCCACGCTTCGCGCGTCGGGTGGAGGCTGAACGGGTAATCGTCGTCCATGTTGCACCCGTCAAGGTGCCAGAACGTGGGGCCGAAGTCCGAGTCTTCGGCCAGCATCTGGCACAGCGGGCAGTCGGGGTCGATTACCGCCTCGTTGCCCGAGGCGGTCATGGGAATCCGCATCCGTTCAGAATCGATCACCTCGGCGGGCGGGCGCGCCCCGAGGTCTTCGAAGTCGGGCGTGGTGAGCCATTCGTGCCGGACCTGTTCGAGCCGCGCGATTTCATCGGCCGGTGCGGGGAGGGCGGGCGCCGATGCGCCTCCGGCCTCCGGCCCGACCACCCGCCGCCAGCAGTTCCAGATCAGGTGACGCACCATGTCGTAGTACAGCACGTTCTCGTGCATGCCGCACGGGCCGAAACGGAACGCCATCGACTCCCGGCTCAGCCCCGGCGGGCACGCTCGGAACATCGACCATTGATTGCAGCGGCTCTGAAGATCGCGGTCGATATGCTCCTTGCCGGCCAGGAGCACCTCGCGGGGCGATTGGCCGCGGAGGTCGTCGCGAGGGGTCATCATCCACCGGGCGTGGATCTCGGCCACCGCGTCCTCGGCGTCCGGGCGGTGGCCGTCGCTGGCCCGGTCGGGCAACTCGACCAGCATCCATCCCGGCGGCGGGGTCCAGTCGCCCGGCGCCACTCCCGCGCCCCGCGCGGCGAAACACTGCTCGACGATGAACCCGCACACTTCGCCGTAGAGCACCTTGCGGAAATCGAGCGGGCCGGCGGCCAGCCGTTTCTTTCGTCGCTCGTCGGCCTGGACCTGCCAACCGGCGGCGTGGTGGCGGAACTTCCAGTCGTCGGCCACGTGGAAGGATACCGAGGGGGCGCTTGGGTGGCGGCTGTCGGCGTGGCGGTACTGCACGCGTCCCGACGGGCTTGGCGAAGAGTACGTCGACTCGGCCATCACGAGCCGCGCGCCCAGGTCGATCACACACACGCCCGCGTCGTACGGTTCGTCGCACACGCCGCTCGCCCACCCGGCGAACGGGCCGCCCTCGTTGGGCTCCACGAATCGGGCCAGCGCGGCCTCGAGTTCCTCGATCGTCTCTGGATCGGCCGAAAGCGCCGCCACCACGTCGTCGAGGAAGCTCCCGTGCGGCCGGCCGTGGATCGCGCGATGCGGGTCGAGGATGGTCATGGTTACTTGACTCATGGTAAGTTCCTTTCGTCGGGAACCGGGGGATGTAACGCGAGCGGCAGAAACTACGTTTGCCCGCCCTGTAGGATGGACATTCTTGTCCGTCGCGTGTCCTGTCCGTCGCGCGGATCGGCGGACAATATTGGGGGCCAATATCGACGGACAGGAATGTCCATCCTCCGGGCAAACCCCAAGCTGTCGCTCGCCGCGGAATCCATTATAATAGGGTGGAACGCGGCGCCGGTAGTCGGTCTGCCGGCAATTCCCATCCCTCTCGAACTGGAGCCCCATCATGACGAAGCATTTTTTGAGCGCTCTGGCTGTGTCGCTGCTGTTCGCACACGTGGCCGCCTACCCCCAGGGACTGGTGCCGAGCAACACCGACGGATTCGAAACCGGCGACTACCGCAACTTTCTGCCGAAATACGTGGGCGGGTCGGACGCCTTCGTTCGCCCGCAATTCGCCGTCACCGACACCGCTCCCCTCGCCGGCGATTACTCGCTGCGCTGGACCGGCGGCGAAGGGGACGAGCATCGGTGGCTGCTCACCAGCAACGCGTTCTACCTGCGGCCGCCGTTTACCGCCAAGGCCGACTTCCGCATCGACGCGCTGTTCGACGCCTCGAACTTCGGGGTCGGCTTGATGATCCTGGAGACGTACGAGAAGCTCACCGGCGTGTGGGCGCGCGCCGAGGGGGCGGAACTCGTCCTCGACCGCGACGCCGCCGGCGAGGCCGCCGACCGCCGAGACCTCGACGCCCGTCTCGCCCCGGGCACCGTCTACACCCTGGCGGTGCGTTTCGACGCCGACGGCCGCGTGTCCGCGCGGCTGAGCGAAGCCGAATCGGAGCGGACGCTGGCGGAATTCCACGGCGAGACGACCGTCCATCCCCACGGTCTGGCTCTGGCTGTCGATGAGCCGGAAGGGGTGGCGGTGCAGGTGGCCTTCGACCACGTGCGCGTCGAGGCCGCCCCGTACCGGGTGCGGGCGGAAACGTGGACCCGCGCGCCCCTGCCGCATTACGTGATCCTGCCGCGCCAGGGCGACGTGCCGCAGGCCGAGGGCAACTGGGTGGGCGGGCACGGGCTGTTCCGCGATGAGGACGGCTACCACATGTGGTACCGCATCCGCAACAACGAAATCCGCGGCGCGGGCTACGGCTACGCGTTCAGCGAAGACGGCCTCACCTGGCGGAAGTCGGACCGGAACCCGCTGTTCATCCCCGATCCGAAGTTGTTCTCCAGCAACGAGAACATCGCCGTCCGCAAGACCGACGGCAGGTTTCGCGCCTGGTACACGGTCGACCACCGCAAGAAGCCCGGCTGGTATACCGTCCACGCCTCCAGCGACGACGGCCTCGAGTGGGATGACCACCGCATCGTGATCGACGAGCCGCGCAACAAGGACGCCGACGTGGTTTACGTCGACGGCACGTATTACCTTTACGCCATTTCGCCCGACAACACCTCGTTCGGCGTGTACACGTCCGACGACGGCCTCGCGTGGGAGATGCGCAACGTGATCCCGATGCGCATCCACCGGCATCCGACCGCCTACTACGACCCGGAAACGGAGAAGTTCTGGCTGTATGCGTTCGGCTCGCGCCTGGGCGTGCACCGGGCATGGTCGAACGACGGCATCGAGTTCTCCGACTTCGAGTACGTGTGGTCGGAACCGCCGGTGGGCATTGACGATTGGCGCGCCGGCGGCGTCGATTATGCGCAATTCCGCACCGACCCGCACGGCCACCTGCTCGACACCCACCGCAACCTGATCATGATCTACCAGGGGCGGAACAACAAGGCCAACAACCACCCGGGCTGGCTTTACCACGGCAGCGAGCGGATCCTCATGGCCGGGTACTTTTCGGGGCTGCACATGGGCGTCCCCACGCACGTGGCGCCGGACCGGCCGTACGAGTACGAGCGATTCCCCTACGACGCCGCGGCGGCCGAAGGGCTGAGCGTGCAGGCGTCGTCGCCCGGCCGCGCGACGGTGACCGACTGGAGCCCCGGCGAGCCCACGGTGCTGGCGATGGACATTTCCGGGCGGCGCGGCGACCGCTGGCGGCTGGAACTCCGCGAGGCACTCGGGCCCGGCGCGACTTATGAACTGGCCGTCGAGCGCGAGGGCGAGGACGGTTGGCAGGTGATTGAGCGCCACCGGGCAGGCTCGTTCGGCGACAACGTGTTCGTCGTCCACCTGCCCCGATCGGGCTCGCAGACCGTTGTCGTTCGCCGGGCCGATTGAGGGCCGGGCTTCGTTTCCTCCGGGCACGAGACGGACAAGAATGTCCATCCTACGGGTGAACTTCGACTTGCCGCTCGCCGTACGGCCGGGCGACGTGGTACCCGCTGGAATCCCCCCGTTGCGTTGGCTATTATAAAGTTGTTGTTGTCTTTGTGCCTTTTGCGGGGGGCATAAGTCCCTCCGGCCAGCCCTGTTCCCCCATGAACCCATTTCAGACTACTGCCGACGAGGGGGTTTGCACCCTGGCGGCGAAGCACTTCCGCCGGCAGGCCAAGCGGCTGGCCGCCCAGCTCGACGGCATCCGGACAGCCGAGGACATCGAGTGTGTCCACCGCGCGCGGGTGGCGTCGCGGCGCCTGCGGGCGGGCCTGCGGATGTTCCAGATCCACCTGGAACCCGAGGTGTACGCCCGGTGGCGGAAGCACGTTCGCCGTGTCACGGCGGGGCTCGGCGACGCCCGCGACAAAGACGTGCAAATCGAGTTCCTGTGCCGCGCGCTTTCCCGGCTGGACGAAGCGTCCCTCGTACCGGGGGTCGCAAGGCTCTTGGCCAGCCTGGAGAAGCAGCGGGAACGATTGCAGCCGGAGGTGGTCAAGGCGGTCGACCGGATCGAACGGAGCGGGGTGCTCGACGAGATGCGAGCCGCCTTGAAAGAAGTACGCAGCCGGAGCGATTCGGCCAAGGCCGCGCCGGGCGGGCCGGCGGTCTATCGCGAAGCCGCCGAGCACATCCACGCCCAGCTTGACGAATTGCTCAGCCACGAGAGCAGCCTTGCCGACCCGCAGGCAGTTCCGGAGCATCATGCCATGCGCATCGCGGCCAAACGGCTGCGGTACACGCTCGAGATCGGCCAAAAGCCGTACGGGGGCGCGTTGGACGGAATGATCGAGATGACCCGGCGGGCCCAGACCCTGCTGGGCGACATCCACGATTGCGACGTCTGGGCCGAGCGCCTCGACGCATTCGCCGAGAAGCAGCGAGGGCGGGTGGTCAAGCGCTTCGGCCGTGAAGGACCCTACGACCGGCTCGCCGCGGGAATCGAGTGGCTGCGCGACGTGCGGGCCCGCGACCGCCAACGCCTCTTCGGCGAGTTGGTGGATTTTTGGGAGCAACGGAAGCGGCAGGGCGATTGGCAGCAACTGCGGCGGCTGGCCGCCGGGCCGGGCGAGCCTCCCGCGGCCTCCGCGCCTTCGGAGGACGGCTCGGCCGGCGTGGAACGCCCCGGCGACGGCGCCGAACGGGGCGACGGCCGATGCGGGGAGGCCCCCCTGGCGGCTTGCGTTGAAGACCGGGAAAGCTAGTCATGGAACCGACCGACACACGGAGGGAACCCGAACGCGAATCGAAGCTCGTCGCCGCCATCGACGTGGGCTCGAACGCCCTGCGCATGGCCGTTGCCGAGGTGCTCCCCAACGGCGAGTTCGAGGTCCTCGAGCGGCTCCAGCGCGCCGTGCGCCTGGGGCAGGACGCCTTCCGGCGCGGGCGGCTGGGCGGCCAGAGCATGCGGGCCGCGGTGAGCGTGCTGCAAGATTTCCGGCAGGTGCTCCGCCTGTACGACGTGGGCCAGTTGCGCGCCGTGGCCACCAGCGCCGTGCGCGAGGCCAGCAACGCCGATACCTTCCTCGACCGCGTCTTCATGGCCACGGCCCTGCAGCTCGAGGTGATCGGCACCTCGGAGGAAAGCCGCCTGACGGTCTCGGCGGTGCGCCGCGCCGTGGGCGACGCCCTGGAGGTCAACCGCGGCGTGAGCCTCATCGCCGACGTCGGCGGCGGCAGCACCCTGCTGACGCTGCTCGAGGAAGGCGAGATTGTCAGTTCCCAAGGGCTGCGACTGGGCTCCATCTGGCTGCAAGAGATGCTTTCGACCAGCGAGGAATCGCCCGAGCGGTCGGCGGAACTGCTCCGGCACCATATTTGGAACGCCCTGAGCACGGCGCCCACCGCGCCCCCGCTGGAGCGCGTCGACTCGTTCATCGCCGTCGGCGGCGACGCCCGGTTCGCCGCCCGCGAAGTCGG
>SKJM01000526.1 GCA_007122045.1 Planctomycetales bacterium
ATCCTCTACGAGGACATCCGGGAGAAGAAGCTCCAGTTGGCCATCGGGGAGTTTTTCGAGGGACTCCTCGAGCGGGCCACGATCGACAACTACCTTGCCGGCCGCAGCCAGTCCCCGCCGCGTTCCAGTGAGGGTGCGGCGACCGGTGCTCCCCAGCAGGCTGCGGCAGCGCCGCCCACCCGGCGGTGAGGCTCAGCCCTCCAGGACGTCCGTTTCGCGGGCTTTGGCGAGATCGTTGGCCTGCCCCTCGTACTGCTTGGTGAGGTCCTGGACCTCGTCCTTGACCGCTTGGCAGTCGTCCTCGGAAAGGACCTTGGCCTTCTCGGCCTGATCGGCGGCCTTGTTGCCGTCGCGGCGGATGTTGCGGATGGCGACCTTGGTCTCCTCGCAGAGCTCGCGGATGCGGGCCACCATCCGCTTGCGGACCTCGGTGGAGAGGGGGGGGACATTGATCCGGATCAGGCGGCCGTCGCTCTGGGGGTTGAACCCCAGGTCGCTGGCCTGGATGGCCTTCTCGATGTCCTTGAGCGTCCCCGGGTCGTAGGGGCGGATGACGATCTGGGTGGGCTCCGGGGCCGCGACCGAGGCGAGCTGCTTGATGGGCGTGGCCGAACCGTAGACCTCGACGCGGAGCGAGTCCACCAGGCCCGGGTTCGCGCGGCCGGTGCGGATGCCCGCCAGTGCCTCGCGGAGGACGGAAACGGCCTTCTCCATCCGCTCTTCCACGTCGAGAAGGATCTCTTCGGCGCTCATCCTGGGGCGGTCCTTTCCGGAGTTGTCCTGAATTTCGTCCCTTCTATTCGCATCCAGCCCTCCGGACGAGGGGGGGCGGAAAGCTGGTATTCTCCCCGTCCGGGTTGCGATCCCGCGCCGCTAGACGCGCGTGGCGTGCACGCGCGTCCCCACGCGTTCGCCGCGGACCGCGCGTTCGATGTTCCCCGCCTTGCGGAAGTTGAACACGAGGATCGGCATGTCGTATTCCATGCACTTGGTAATCGCCTCCGGGTCCATCACCCGCAGGTTCTGCCGCCGCACGTCGTCGTAGCTCAGTTCGCTGTACAGGACGGCGTGGGGGTTCTTTTCGGGGTCGTCGCTGTAGACGCCGTCCACGCGGGTGGCCTTCAGGAGGATGTCGGCCTCGAGTTCCAGCGCGCGCTGGGCGGCGGCCGTATCGGTGGTGACGAACGGGCTGCCCGTGCCGGCCGCCAGGATGATGATCCGCCCCTTTTCCAAATGGCGGCGGGCGCGGCGGCGCAGGTACGGCTCGGCCACCCCGTCGATGCGCATGGCCGTCATCAGCCGCGTATCGCAGCCGAGCGATTCGAGCGAGTCCTGCAGTGCCAGGCCGTTGATGACCGTGGCCAGCATGCCCATGTAGTGGGCCGTCGCCTCGTGCACCGCCGAGGTGCCGGAGGTGAACTGGGCCCCGCGCAGGATGTTCCCCCCGCCGATGACCACCGCCATCTCGACCCCGTGGATGCGGGCGGCGGCGGTCTGCCGGGCGAGGTGCAGCACGGCATCGGTCGAGATGCCCCGCTCGCCGGCATGGACGAATCCCTCGCCGGAAATCTTCAGCACGACGCGGCGGTAGCGGGGGTCCGCCGGCGATGCGGCATCTTCCGTCATGGGGTCACTCCTTGCCCAGTTCCCAATGCACGAACCGTTTCATTTTCATGCCGGCCTGCTTCGCCACCTGGCCGACGGTCGTTTTGCCGTCCTCGGCCTTGACGAACACCTGGTCCTCCAGGCAGTACATGGCATAGTAGTTGCGCAGCCGGCCCTCGACCATTTTGTTGATGATGTTCTCGGGCTTCCCTTCGCCGCGGGCGGCCTCGGCCAGGATTTCGCGCTCCTTGGCCACCTCCTCGGGGTCGAGTTCGTCTTTCGAGATGACCGTCGGCCGCATGGCGGCGATGTGCATGCAGACGTCCTTGGCCAACTCGGGCGTGCCCCCCTCGACCTCGAGCAGGACTCCGACGGCGCCGTTGTGGTGCGCGTAGCCGCCGCAGGGGCCGTCGATGCGGACCATCCGCTCGAATTGGAAGTTCTCGCGAATGCGGTTGTACAACTCGTCGAGCTGTTCCTTGAGCGGCATTCCCGGCTTGCCGGGCGAGGGCTGGGCGAGCAGCTCCTCGGGCGTGGCGGCCCCGGGGCCGGTGGCAAGCTGGCGGACCAGGCCGTCGGCCAGGGCGACGAACTCGTCATTGGCGGCCACCGGCGCGGTCTCGCACTTCAGTTCGACGATGGCCCCTGCGCCGGCGGCCATGTCGGCGTACACGGCAATGCGACCGGAGGCCGTCTTGCGGCCTGCCTGCTTCTCGGCCGTCTTCTGCCCCGCCTTGCGCAGCAGTTCAATGGCCTTCGCCTCGTCCCCGCCCGCCTCGGTCAGGGCTTTCTTACACTCCATCATCGGCAGTCCCGTCTTCTCGCGAAGCGACTTGACGGCGGCCGCGGTAATCTCTGCCATGCGTATTTCCTCCGTGGGATAATGAATCTTGTAATCGTTCCATGCCTGCCGAACCGGCCGGCATCAACCGGCGACGGCCGGGACCTCGACCTCGGCTTCGGCTTCTTCTTTCCTGCCCTGCTCGGCGCCGGCCGCCACCCGGCCCGCCTCCACCGCGTCGGCCAGCAGCCCAATAATCCGGTCGATCGAACGGATGCTGTCGTCGTTGCCCGGTATCGGCAGGTCGATCAGGTCCGGGTCGCTGTCGGTGTCGATCAGGGCGATGGTGACGACGCCCAGCTTTCGGGCCTCGCGGATGGCGTTCTTTTCCTTGCGGGGATCGACGACGACCATGCACTCGGGCAGGCGGTTCATCACCCGCACGCCGTTGAGGTTGCGGTACATCTTGCGGTACTCGCGGTTCAGCGCCGACTGCATCTTTTTCGAGTAATTCGTGAACTCCTCGCTCTCGCGAAGCGCCTCCAATTCTTCCAGCCGGGCCAGCCGGCTGCGGATGGTGCGGAAGTTCGTAAGCGTTCCGCCCAGCCAGCGGTCGCTGACAAAGGGCATGCCGCAACGGGCGGCGTGCCGCTCGATCGAGTCAGCCGCCTGCCGCTTGGTGCCCACGAACAGCACCAAGCTGTTATGGCTTGCCACCCCCTGTAGGTATTTCCTCGCCCGTAGCAGCCCGCGGATCGTCTCCCGGACGTCGATAATATGGATCAGGTTCCGCCGGGCGTAGATGTAGGGGCGCATTTTGGGGTTCCACCGGCTTGCCCGGTGCCCAAAATGGACCCCCGCCTCAATCAACTCTTTTACTAACACTGTGGCCAATGGATGGGCCCTCCCGTTCGGCACACCGGCTCATTCCCCATTCGGGTTAGGGGCGTCCGGCGTTGGCTTCGGTCACTTGGGGAAAAAAACACAGCTTTTCGCCGCCTGGACCGTTCAGGTGACGAATTTCGTAAGATACCAGCCAAGCGGTGGGGCGTCAACAGCCGCCCCTGGCCGCAGCGCCGGCAAGGATCGCCCCCCCAGCGTGGAATTCGAGACCGCCGCTTGAATGTCCCTAACGCCTTCCTACCCTTTTCGGGCCCGGCAGCTACCCGGCCAGGACTTGAACCTGGAACGAGGGAACCAAAATCCCTTGTGTTGCCAATTACACCACCGGGTAGAACACCAAAGGTTATCTTAGGGGAAATTCGGCGGTTGGACAAGGGGGCTTGAATCCCAGCCGGTGGTTAGACCGGCGCCGGCACGTCATCCACCAACCGCTCGACCACCGCTTCGACCGCCTCGCGCCGGTCGCCGTGGAGGTAGCCCTTGGGAATGACGCGGTGGGCGAGCACCCGCACGGCCAATTGCTTCACGTCGTCGGGAACCGTGTACTGCCGCCCTTCGGTCAGGGCCAGTCCCTGCGCGGCCCGGTACAGCGCCAGGGCGGCCCGGGGACTGGCGCCCACGTGGAACTCCTCGCACTGCCGGGTGGCTTCGATCAGGTCCAACAAGTAACCGCGGATGGCCTGGTCCACCTCCACGGCGCGAACCTGGCGCTGAAGTTCCACGATCTGGCCACATTCGAGCACCGGTTCGAGCCGGTCGACGGGCTCGCCGTCGCGGTGGCTGGTCAGCACGTCGAGTTCCGCTTCGCGGGCCGGGTAGCCCAACGGCGTACGCAGCAGGAACCGGTCGAGCTGGCTTTCCGGCAGCGGGTAGGTGCCCTCGAACTCGATGGGGTTCTGCGTGGCAATAACGATGAACGGCTGCGGCAACGGGTGCGTCACCCCGTCGGCCGATACCTGCCGTTCGTTCATCGCCTCCAACAGCGCGCTTTGAGTGCGGGGTGTTGCCCGGTTGATCTCGTCGGCCAACAGCACGTTGGCGAACACCGGCCCGGGGCGAAAGCGGAACTCCTGCAGGTTGCTGTCGTACAGGCTGGTGCCGGTGATGTCGCTGGGCAACAGGTCGGGCGTGAACTGGATGCGGCGGAACCGGCCGCCGAGGCTGCGGGCAAGCGCTTTGCCCAGCAGGGTCTTTCCCACGCCGGGTACGTCTTCCAGCAGCACGTGTTCCCCCGCCAGGAGGGCCACCACCACCAAGCGGATGGCATCCTCCTTGCCGAGCACGACGCTCCGGATGCACGTTTCGAGCCGTTCAATCACTTGTGCCGAGTCGACCATGGCACTAGTATTACGGGAGTGGCTCCGGGCGGCAAGGGGCGGGCCAATCCGGATTATTCATCGCGATGTAGGGACGAAAATGAAGAGGAAGCGTTCCCCGCCGTCGAAAACGCGGCACGTGGCGCTGCTGTACCCGGTGGCGGTGCCGTGGATGGCCCAGTTCACCCGCGGCGTAACCGACTACGCCGAGCGGCACGGCCGCTGGACGCTGCTGACCAGCCCGCCCACCCTCAGCGGGGCCGACGAGCTGGCCCTGAACGTCTACAGCCTGCGCGACTGGCAGGGCGACGGCGCCATTGCGGCGTTGGGCAGCCGGGCCGAGGCCCGGGCCGCCGCCGCGCTGCCCATCCCCGTGGTCAACTTCGGCGGCGCATTGCCCAAGAGCACCGTGCCGCGGGCGATGACCGACCACTACGCGGTCGGGCGCCTGGCGGCCGAGCACTTCCTCGAGCGGGGCTTCCCGCGATTGGCCTATTACGGCATCCAAGGCGTCGCCTACTCGGCGCTGCGCGCACAGGGCTTCCGGCACGCGGCCGAGAAGGCGGGCGTGGCGTGCGACGTGCTCCAAGCCGCCCGTGTGCGCCACCCCCGCGCTTCCTGGCGGGAGCGCGTTCACCCGCTCGAACAGTGGCTCCGCCGCCTCGTGCCGCCGGTCGGCTTGATGGCCGTGCACGACTACCGGGCGCGGGTGGTGATCGACGAGTGCCGGCTGCTGGGGCTGCGGGTGCCGGACGACGTGGCGGTGCTCGGGGTGGACAACGACCCGGGCGTGTGCGAGTTCGCCCAACCGACGCTCACCAGCATCGCACGGCACGCCTGGCGCAACGGGTACGAGGCGGCCGCCGTGCTCGACGCGCTGATGGCCGGCCGCGCGCCGCCGCACGCGGAGGTGCTCATCGCGCCGGAGGGCGTGGTGCGCCGGCAGTCGACCGATACGGTGGTCATCGAGCAGCCCGACGTCGCCGCGGCGGTCCGCTATATGCGCGAGCACCTGCACGAGCCGCTGGGGATTACGCAGGTGGTCGAGCAATTGGCCATCTCGCGGCGCCGGCTGGAGCAGCGGTTCCGCCGCACGCTGCGCTGCACGCCGCACGATTACTTGTGCCGGCTGCGAGTGGAGCGGGCGAAGGAACTGCTCAGCCGCCCGGAACGCATCAAACTGCACCACGTGGCCAGCGAGTGCGGCTTAGCCGGCGCGGCCCGCCTGCGGATGGTGTTCCAGCGTTTCACCGGGCAAACCCCCATGGCCTTCCGCCGGGAGAAGCGGCGGGACGTGCCGCGGTAAGGGGGTGCGCAAAACGGACTGCGAATGCGCAAAACAGTCTATTGTTATGACGGTTGCACCGTGGTATACTAGGCAAATGTGCAAGGTATCGTGTCCCGCCGGACTAAGGTTCGGCGCTCCCCGTTTCCAACGTTCGAAAAGCAAGGAAAACTGTTGTGAGCACGAAGAAAACCCGACGTGATTTCCTCCGGGCAGGCCTCGCCACCGGCGCCGCGGCCTTTGCCGGGCCTTATCTCCTTCCCGCACGGGCGCGGGGCGCCAACGACCGCATCGTACTGGGCGGCATCGGCGTGGGAAACATGGGCAGCGGCCTGGTTCGCTCCTTCTCGCGATCCTGCCGGATCGCCGCCATTGCCGACGTCTACCTGCCGCGCGCCGGACAGGTGGCCGAATCGGTCGGCGCGAAGCACGTGTACCAGGACTACCGCAAGCTGCTCGAGCGCGACGACATCGACGCGGTCATCGTGGCCACCCCGCACGGCTGGCACGCGCTGAACTGCATTCACGCGGCGCAGGCGGAAAAGGACATCTACTGCGAGAAACCGCTCACCTACTCCATCCTGGAAGGCCGGCGCGTTGTCGAGGCCGTGCGCAAGTACAAGTGCGTGCTGCAAACCGGCAGCCAGCAGCGTTCGGGCCGCAACGAGTACACCGGCTGCATGTACGTCCGCAACGGCGCGCTGGGCAAGCTCACCCACGTGTTCGCCTCGAACTACCACAGCCCCATGGAGCCGAAGTGGCCCGAGCAGGACATTCCCGAAGGATTGGATTGGGGCGCGTGGTGCGGGGCGGCCGAGCCGCCGCCGTACAACTTCGTCATCTGGGACAACCGCAGCAACCCGAGCTGGGTCTCCATCCATCCCTTCTCCGGCGGCGAGGTGGCCGATTGGGGCAGTCACGGGCTCGACATGGCGCAGTGGGGCCTGGGCACCGACGAGAGCGGTCCCGAGGAAATCTGGACCGAGGGCGAACCGTTTGTGCCGAAGGCCAGCACCCCGGAAGAGCCCGGCGGCAGGCACCGCGGCGTCAATTCGCCCAAGGTGTTGATGAAATATCCCGGCGATATTGTCATGGAGCTTGCCGGCGGGCCGGGCAACAGCGGCGTGCGCTTCGTCGGCGAGAAAGGGAACATTACCGTCACCCGCGGCCGATTCAGTTCCGATCCCGCCGACCTGACCGCCGAGCCCATCGAAAACCCGTCGGTCGAACTTTACCGCAGCCCCGGCCATCACCGCGACTGGCTCGACTGCATCAAGGAGCGGCGCGACCCGGTCGCCCATGCCGAGGTCGGGCATCGCACGGCCACCGTGTGCCACCTGATGAACATCGCCCGCTGGGTGAGCGAACGGACCGGCGAGACCGGCCAACGGCTCCGCTGGGACGCCAAGAGCGAGCGTTTCACCAATAGCGACGAAGCGAACCGGTTCCTCGACCGGCCGCGG
>SKJM01000612.1 GCA_007122045.1 Planctomycetales bacterium
GGGCGGCTCGGGCGGTTCCGCGGCCGCCCGCGGTGCGTCGGCGCCGCCGGGCTGCTCGTTCCCGACCGGAGCCCCGACCGCGTTCCAACTGCGGCACCGGTACGACGTACCCGGCACCCAGTGCGCCGGCTCGTCGTGGTTTGAACCGCGGGCTGCATCCGGTTGACCGGCCATGTCGGTTTCCCCCTGCGTTGCTTATCGCACGGCATGGTGCGGCGGTTGGTTGCCGTCGGACGGGCCGCCGGTTGCCGCGGGCGAGCCGTTTTGCATGGCGGCAAGCTGTTCGACCAGCCGGTCGACCGTTCGCTGCATCAATTTCAGTTGGCGGCGCATCTCGGGCAGCTTCGAGAGGGCCGCCTGCTTGATTTTCTGTTCGCGTTCGGGCGTGGCGGGGATGCCGATCACCCGCTGGCCGTCGGGCACGTCGTTGCTCACGCCGGCCATCGCTCCGAGGACGGCGGCGTGCCCGATGTGAACGTGGTCGCGCACGCCCACCTGGCCGGCCATCACCACGTGGTCGCCGGTGGTGGTGCTGCCGGCGATGCCCACCTGCGAGCACAGCATGTTATGGCGGCCGATCGAGCAGTTGTGGGCGATCATGACGAGGTTGTCGACCTTGGTGCCTTCCCCGATTCGGGTGGGGCCGTAGGTGCCCCGGTCGACGGTGGTTCCGGCCCCGATCTCGACGTCGGCTTCGAGGACCACGTTTCCCAACTGGGCCAGGAGCGTGTGCCGGCCCTCGGCGTGTTCGTAGCCGAAGCCGTAGGCCCCCAACACGGCGCCGGCATGGATAATGCAGCGCGGCCCGACCACCGTGTCGTTGTACAGCACGGCGTTGGGGAAGATGGTAACGTCTTCGCCGATGCGCGAGCCGGCCATCACGTGAACCCCGGCATGGATGACCGTGCCGCGGCCGATGACCACGTCGTCGGCGATGGTGGCGTAGGGATGAATCTCCACGCCGTCGGCCACCTGCGCGCCCGGGCCGATGGCTGCCAGCGGGCTGATGCCGAACCGCCGGTGCGACGGCGCGGGCCGGAAGAATCGCAAGATGTCTGCGAAGGCGTGGTGGACGTTCTCCACTTGTATGGCGGCAATCCCGTTTGGCTGCGCGTCGGGGGGCACCACCGCCGCGCTGGCCGCACAGGGCCGCGCCCGCCGATGGCGCTCGCTGCCATCCATCAAGGTGATATGGCCGGGCCGGGCATCGCGCAGCGGGGCCGCCCCGTAGATGGGAAGATCCGGGTTGCCGACTACGCGGCCGTCAACCAGGGCGGCAAGCTCTCCAAGGGTGGATGTCATAAGGCCGGATTCCTTTCCGGGGGGGCGCCGATTCTGCGACTGCCCGAAACAGAGGGCCGGGGCGAGAAACAAGGCCAACTGTACCGAAAGCGGGCTCGCCGGGCAAGAGCAGTCCGGCCGGTTCGCCCGCAGCGATGCTGGCATTGCCAGCGCGCCCCCGGGCCGCTACCGCAGCACCACGTCGCGTCCGGCCTTCTCGTATTCGAACGAGCGGCGCCACCGCGTACTGAACCGGCCGACCAGATACGTGCAGAGCGACATCACCGCCAGCACGGCGGCGCACCACACCCGGGCCGAGTAACGCACCTCGCCCAGCCCCAGCGGCATAGCCCGGTCCGGCGGTGTGGCGATGGCCATGGCGGTGGCTACCGCGTACAGGGCCGAGACGCCGGCGAAGACCAACATGACGATCCAAGCCGTCGACCAGTCGGGCGCGCTGAGCATCCAGCCGATGTACACCGCCTGCAGGGCCGCCAATAGCACGACCGCCCGCGCCCACCCCGGGGCCGTTCCCAAATTCACTTGCAAATGGTATAGCACCGGCGCCAAGCTGAACAGCACGGCGGCCCCCAGAAGGGCGGCCACCCATTTCGCCGAGGTGATTCGGCCGTGATCGGGCCGGTACGTGTTGCGAGGTATCGGCCGTTCTTGGGCGTTCGTGGCGTTCTGCGGGTGAGAAGACATGGCGACTGCGGTGCGAGAGACGATCCATCCACTGCTTCAGTCTGATCGAATTGGCCCGCGCTGTCAAGCCGCCAAATTGCTCTTCCGGCAGCCGGGCGTTTCGGCGAGAATGGCACCGCTCCGCCACGGGCCGGCTTGCCCGGCCCGCAGCGGTGGTCGGCAGGCCACCGCGTACGATCATTTCCCGGCACCGGCAGTCCTCACGAATCCCATGACAATGCAGTGGTTGACCGACCTTCTCGTCTATTTTGTGGTCCGCGTGGCGATCTGTCTTGTCCAGGCGATGCGGGTCGAAACGGCAGCCCGGCTGGCGCGGGGTATGGCATGGGTCTTTGCCCAGGTCTTGCGCATCCGTGCCACCGTGGTCGACGACAACTTGGCCCATGCCTTTCCCCATCTTTCCGCCCCGTCGCGACGGGCCCTGGCCCGCCGGATGTGGGAGCACTTGTTTCTGCTCGTCGTGGAGGTAGCTCAAACCCCCCGAAAGGTTCGCGAAACGAATTGGCGCGATTTTGTTTCGCTGCGGAACTCCGACACCATGGTCCGGTTGCTGTTGAGCGACCGGCCCACGCTGATCATCACGGCCCATTTCGGCAATTTCGAGGTGGCGGGGTATGTATTGGGGATCCTCGGATTCCCCACGTACACGGTCGCCCGAACGCTCGACAACCCGTACCTCGACCGCTTCGTCAACCGGTTCCGGAGCGGCACGGGGGCTCGAATCGTGCCCAAAACCGGTGGCTACGATCAGATTGTCGAAGTGCTCGGTCGCGGCGAGGCCATGGCGTTCCTGGCCGACCAATATGCGGGTGAGAAGGGCTGTTGGGTCGAGTTTTTCGGCCGGCCGGCCTCAGCACACAAGGCGATTGCCCTGCTGGCCCTCGAGCACGACGCGCCGGTGGCCATCGCGGCCGCTTCGCGGCTGGACCGGCCGATGCGGTTCGAAGTCGACGTGCCGGCCTGGATCGACCCGCGCGAAACCGGCGCGGACGTCGGAACCATCCGCGACTTGACCCAGTGGTACACGTCGCAGTTGGAGGAGGCCATCCGCCGCGCCCCGGAGCAGTACTGGTGGCTCCACCGGCGCTGGAAAGACACCCGCAAGCGGCGACGGAGGGCGAAGCAGGCGGCATGAGGATTTCGGTGCTCCGGCAAGAAACGGCCACTGGCACACGCCTGGGCCTGTATTCCATGGTCTGGAAGCGTATAATGGAGTTGTTGTCCCGCACCCGTCACCTTCACGTGCGAAGCCTTTATAGGGGGGGGCTGGTGCCCCGGCAGAGCTAGGCGAGGGCTATGTTTCCCGTGCGGACATCGCAACGCACTACAATGAGCAAAGCGACGACCAATTTCCGTCCGACCCGGTTTTCATTTACCGTTCGGTTTGTGCAGGGATATCGGTTCCTGGACAAGTGCGGCGAGGCGATTGTCCGTCTGGAAGAAACCCTCGATCCTGGCTGGATTCCTGCGGAGACGATACCCACCGGGGGGCAGCTTCGAAACTACACGCTTGGTATGGGTGCAAAGTTTCATTCGGAGTCATTGACGGTCACTCAATCGGAGTTCCTCTCCTTTGATGTCTTCCACGATCAGTGCTGCAAAATATATGAAGTGCTTCGAAGTACATTCGAGATAAGGAGAGTCTTGACACCCGTGTTGAGGGTCATTTGTCAAGTTGGTTTTCCCGATGTCGAGGCAGCGGAGGAGTTTCTTCGCGAATTGGACCTTTGCACGATGGATCCTGACTTGTGTCGCGCACTCGGCGGGCGAAACGAGTCTCTCAGTTTCACGCTTTGCACCCAAGATGACATCGAGTGGTACGGCATGGACGCCCGGCGCAGGAGACGTTGCGACGTTAGGGCGATACGTCAGGAAAGGCAACCCTTCTTTGATGAACGCTTGGTGCAGCGCATCGCGCTGCTACCGGAGCGATACCGGGATGCCATGCAGGGCCTGAGGAAGCTTCGCACGCAGCATGCAGACATTCGTGAACACGCAGTTCAGATCGATTTCGAGGACTCCTTCGAGACAGAGTTCAACAGCAGGAATCTCGACTTGCCGACCTTCCTTACGGAAGCGAGGGCTTGGTCAGAGCGCATGGAAACATTCTTTTTGACCAGATTTCGGAAGATATAGCATGCCAGAGCAAATCAAGAACATCACGGGCCCTTTCGACGACGCCTTCGCCGGGATGGAGCACCGCATGGCGACAGCACCCGAGGGCGAATCTTCAGTGCATTCGGGGTCGATGGGCGGGGACTACTCGCTTTCCATGCCTGGGCTCAGACCGCACGACGACGCGGCGCGGGCTAGGGACCAGCGAGGGTGGGGAGCGCGTTTTCCAGCGCGGACCAATAATGAAGAACCACATAGGAGGCAGTACAAACTGCTTTGCGAGGATGTTCTTGAACATCTCCGCGATCTTCAAGGCTACATTGAAGACGGAGTGCTTGCTGATGACGCTTCGTCGGGGATCGCAGAGATTCAGCAGTTGCTGGAAGAGATGTATGATTGCCCATTTGGTCAGGGTGAGAGCTTGAAATCGGTTGTCGTTGCCCTCCAGTCGCAGGTGCACAACGTGGAATGGACGCCAGTGCACGTGAAGTTTCTGAGAGCGGCTTTTGAGTACCTTCGGAGGCGATGGATCATTACCGGGCAAACGGCCGCAGAGATCGACGATATCATCGAGGAGTTCGGGCTTGACGTATTCCGTGGTACTGTGTCGGACGCGGATGTGCTAGTTGAATATCACCTGGAGAAAGTCGTCAGACATGATTGACCATGTCGCGGTGACCCTATGCCACGTGTAGCGCTGCTTGATAATACGGTACAGATCGACCGACAGAAGTACAAAATGCGCCGGGATCGGATCGACGCCCTTCTGGAAGGGTTCGATTTCACCGTAGCGACCAGTATCTGCCTACTGGAGTTCAAGGCAACGCTCATTCAAGAATGCATTACGATCCACAACAAACTGCACGCTGTCGGACACTACACCCCGGTCGTTGACAAGCTAACCGAATCTGCCCATCGTCAGGCCAGATTGCGAGGGCATATCGTCAGGAATCTGATCAACGTGTATGCCCCGTCATCCTTTACCATTAGCGAGCAACATGACAGGCGACTGGCGGAAAAGGCGAGACTCGCTTTGGAGCGGGTGATTCCACGCTTATACAAGTGGTTCACGGACAAGAGTGTCGACGCCATACTCAAGGACGACGTCCAGTGCACGCGTGCATTGGAGCCTCCTCGCAAGAAGAAGGTTGCTTTCGACGTCAATTTGCCCATTTGCCGGAGACGAAAGAACAAGTTCTGCCACATAGAAGAATTCGTGCGGAAGCACGGACCGTTCATACTTGGGAAGCTTAGTGCTTACTTGGACCAGCTGCCGTCGGACGCTGCCCCACAACTGAGGGCGGCTCGAGCCCTGTTTCGCGACGTGATGTCTGATCCAAACATCGAATTGTCGCACACTCAGTGCAGGCGGGCCGGGGACTGTCTCATCGCCCTGGAAGGCATGGAGCACTCAACGCATGCTCTATCGTCCAACCCTGCCGAATGGGAACCCATTTGCACGATGCTATCGCGCCAGTTCGTCCGGGTTGATTTTCCCGCCGAAAAGACAATCTGAACGTTTGTGGCCTTTGCATTAGCTAGCGGGTCCCCGTTAGGGCTAAGCGGTAGCCCCCAGTTGGAACGGGTTCTCCATATGCTCTTCTTGCCCCGCCGCGCGGCCCGCGCGCGTGGCACCCTTGCACCCCTGCGTTTTTCCGAATCCCATCTTGACCCGGAAGCCCCAAACGGCTACATATCCGCCCTGTTCTGCAAGGCCGACGAGACTGCCGAGTGAAGCTTCTCTCGCGGCTTCGCGGATTGTCCGCCGGGCGTCGTACCGACAACAAGGATTTTGCTGAGGGTTACGGATGACCGCCAACAACCAGTCTGCAAGTGGCAATTCGCCGGGTGTTCCGATCCTGGATCTCGGGCGGCAGTCGGCCGCGCTGGGCCGCCAAATCGCGGCCGCCCTGGCCCGGGTGTGCGAAAGTGGACAGTTCGTGCTCGGGCCGGAAGTGTCCGAACTGGAAAAGGGCATCGCCGACTATTGCCGTGTGGAGCACGCCGTCGGCTGCGCGTCGGGCAGCGACGCCCTGCTGCTGGCACTGATGACGTTCGACGTCGGGCCGGGCGACGAGGTGATCGTGCCCAGCTTTACCTTTTTTGCCACCGCCAGCGCGATCACGCGGCTGGGGGCCCGGCCCGTCTTTGCCGACATCCGCCCCGACTCGTTCAACCTCGACCCGGCCGACGTCCGCCGCAAGCTGTCGCCCGCCACCCGCGCCATCCTGCCCGTCCACCTCTTCGGCCAGTGTGCCGACATGACCGCGCTGGACGGCATCGCCGACGAGTGGGACCTGCCGGTCATCGAAGACGCCGCCCAGGCGATGGGCGCGGAGTTCGAAGGCCAACGAGCCGGGTCGATGGGCCAGATCGGCTGCTTCAGCTTCTACCCCACCAAGAATCTCGGCGGCGCCGGCGACGGCGGCATGCTCACCACGCGCAGCGCCGATCTGGCCGACCGCCTTCGGCTGCTCCGCGGCCACGGCATGCAGCCGCGGTACTATCACTCGGTGGTCGGCATCAACAGCCGGCTCGATTCGTTCCAGGCGGCCGTGCTCAACTGCAAGCTTCCCCACCTCGAACCGTGGACGCGCGAGCGGCAGAAGCTTGCCGAGCAATATGCCGAATTGTTCGTCGCCGAAGGGTTGGACCGGAATGTGGTGCTTCCCCAGCCGATGCGCGGCAACCGGCACGTGTGGAACCAGTACGTCATTCGCATTCCCGACGGCCGCCGCGACGCCCTGCGCAACTTCCTCACCGAGGCGCGCATCGGTACCGAAATCTACTACCCGCTCGGCCTGCACGAACAGGAATGCTTCCGGTACCTCGACTACGCGCCGACCGACCTCCCCCAAACCTACCGCGCCAGCCGCGAGGTGCTTGCCTTGCCCATCTTTCCCGGCCTCACGGTGGCCGAGCAGGAGCAGGTGGTGGGCCGCATTGCCGAGTTTCTCAACCGCGCCGGCGGCCACGGCATTCCCGCCCCGAAGTTCCTCAAGTATCCCGCGCGGCGGAAAGCGGCCGGGTAAACCGCTGGAAGGGGCGCTAGCGGGAGAAACCAGGCGGGTAGGCGAAGAACACGCACTTCCAAGACTGAACACCCCACTTCCATCGTCTTTTTCAGCCCGCCGACGCGGAACGCTGGACGACCAAGATCACGCGGAAAGGCTCCTGACCCCCCTGGTCGCTGGGTGCGTCGTCCCCGATGGCGACAAC
>SKJM01000505.1 GCA_007122045.1 Planctomycetales bacterium
ACCACCCGTCATGCCCCGCCTCTCGGAAAGCTCTTTGCCACGACGACCAAGTGCCCGGCCAGCATGGCCAGGGCCAGCAGGAGGAACAGCCAAGCGAGGCCGGCGCGGCGTTCCTGGTGGGCGGGCGAGTCGTCCCAGTTGCCCCACCGGCCCGAGCGGCAGGCGGTCAGGTCCGATGCCTCGCGCGAGAGGGCGTTCGACGCGAAGCGGTATTCGACTTCACCGGCGCGAATCGTATGCAGGCCCACTTCCTCGGCCGGCAGGTCGATGCGCCGCCCCTGCGTTTCGATCCCCCGCCGCAACCCCGACGGCAGGGTAAGCTGCACGCCTTCCGCCTCGTCGGGCAGCACCACGGGCACCGTCTGCCCCAGCCGCACGTTGGGGGCGCGAATGCCCGGCAGCCCGGCCCGCCGCCACTCGACCAGGTTGGCGAACAGGATGGGCCAGTCGGGCGTATCCTGCACGTTCGACAGGCGGGCGTCGAACGCCATGCGCAAGCGCCGCCCGCCGGCCGGGGCCTCGCTTTCCGTAAGCAAGGGGACGTTGCCCGCCGTGATCACCGGAAATCCCTCCGCCGCCGTGTCCGAGCCCGCCGACCACACCGCCCGGTGCAGCGACAGGCCTCGCGCGAGCGCGTGGTTCTGATCGACGACGAACGGCCCGGCGTAAGCCACCGCGTCGGCGGCGGGCAGGATGTCGAGTTGCCACGCATCGCCGATCATCGCCCGCGGGCGGTCGGTGACGACCAGCTCCGGCTGGACGGTCACTTCCATCGTGCGGGCCGTGGCGGCCAGCGCCCGCGAAACGGCCTCGCGCAGCGCGTCGCCGGCCATATCGACCCGCACGCGAAGCGGCTCGGTTCCGTCGGGAAGGAGCAGCACGCGGTTGTCGATCTGAAGCGCGTCGTCGGCCAGGGTCGCCTCCAGCGGCGGCGTCCCGGCGGGCAGATTCAGGAAGAGCTGCGTGGCGGCGCCGGCGTCCAACCGAACCGTTCGCGTATCGGCCGCGGCCAGGTGCGCGCCTTCGAGGGTGAGCGTCGTGGCGGCGGGCGCGTCGGACAGGTTGGCCACCTCCAGCAGCACGCGTTCGCCGTCGGCCGATCGGGTCCGGTGGGCGGCCGTGAAGGCCATGTTGGGAAGCGGGCTGCCCAGCGCCCACCACTGCACCTGGCCGCCGTACGCCGGGAGGGAAGCGGACGGAGAAGTCCCTTCGGCCTCCGCCCCCTGCGTGGAACCGTCCGTTGGCCGAAGGACGGGTCCGTTTTCAGGCGGCGGGCGGTCGGTCAGCACGAGGATGCGCGCCGCCGGGCCGCCCACCTCGGCGGCCAGGGCCACGGCGGCGGACAAGTCGGCCAGGGGGCTTTGGCAGGTCCATCGTTCGAGCACACGGGCGGCTTGGGCCGGCTCCGCCACCGGTTCGCCCGCCAGACGAGGCCGCACGCCGGCCAGCACGAACCGCGTCGCGTAGTTCCCCCGGCGCAGTTCCGCGGCCAGGGCCTCGGCGGCCTGTTCCCGCACGGTGGGCCCCCCGGCCGGGTCGCCGGAGGCGGCAAGCGGCCGGGCCAGCATGGAATACGAATCGTCGAGCACGACCACAAGCGGCCGGACGGCGTCGGGCACCCGCACGGCCGGTCCCGCCGCCGCCAGCACCAGCAGCGCGATCGCCGCAAGCTCCAGAAAGAAACACAGCGGCGTTTGCATCCGTTGGACGATGCGCCCCCCGTGCCGCGGCGACCGCCGATCGAGCCAGAACGCCAGGCTCGACACCTCCACCCGACGCGACTTGCTGCGCAGCAAGTACACCGCCGCCAGCACGGGAAGTGCGAGCAGTCCGAGCAGCATGAGGGGGGTGGTGAAGATCATCGGTTCGACGCCTTTATGGACGACTCGAGGCTGCGTCGGCCTGCCGGCCCGTCGCCATTTCAAGCAAGACGCGCCGAAACACTTGGAAACTGCGCGAAGAATTGGCTTCCGGATGGCCCAACAGCTTTGGAAGCAGGGGGCGAAGGGCCGCCTCCATCGATGGCTCTTCGACGATAAACTCCACATGCGATACGGCCATCAGGGCCCCCCTTCCTGGCTGGAGCACCGGCATTGACCAGCGGATCGCCAAGCCCCAGACGCCCTTCCATCCAAAGGTGCCCCATCGACGCGCCGGCGTCGACGAACTCCCTAACACCCTCAATGTCCTTGGCGCATACAACCCGGCTGTAACCCTGTTCATCCCGGTAAATCACCCGAACTTCGGCGGGCCTGGTCCCGTTCAGGAAAAAGGGCGAATGCGTCGTCACCAGAAGTTGCGACCTTTCAGACGCTGCGCGGCATTCCTCGGCCAATTCAGGGAGCAAACGCGGGTGGAGAAAGTTCTCGGGCTCTTCGATGCCGATGAACTGCGGCGGCTGCGGATCCATCAGCACGACCAGGTACGAGAGCATCTTGAGCGTCCCATCCGATGCGAAGCGGGCAAGCACGGGCTTCTCAAAAGGCGCGTCCTTGATCTGGAGCAGGAGGCGTCCATCCTGCATGGGCTCGGCCTCGACCCCCTCCAGGCGCGGCACGCGACGGCGTAGCGATTGAAAGACCTGATCCAGACGTTGCGGGTGTTGTTCCTTCAGATACTGAACGACATTGGGGAGGTTGTCCCCCGTCTTGCTAAGCCGCTCCTGGGGTCCGGCTTCCGGCTGCCCGCGCGTATCTTCAATCGACAAGTACGAGACGTACCATCCCGTAATGAACTCTCGCAAGGCGGCGACACGGGGGTGTTCAGCGAATTGTCCCAGCGTGTTCACCGCGATCAGGTCCGGCGAACGAAGCGGCGTTTGCACCCGTTGGTCGTCCTCATCGGGCATATCGCTGCGAACCGCGCTCCCTTGCCCATTCCGGTACTCCAGGAAGTGAAAGGGCCTCCCATGACTGCCTCGCTTCCACTGCAACCACTCCTCGGCGACACACGGTCCCCTGGGACCCTCGTCAATCGACAAGTGATAGGTAATCAGCGGGAGGCCGCGGCTCTCGCGATACTTGATTTCGATAACCACCGGTCCGCCCTGCCCCCGCGTTTTCAGTTCGCGGGCGCGCCCTCGCCGGTCCCACGCATGGCGCAGCCCGTACAGAAAGCACTCCGACAGGAAGTTGAAGACGTCGAACACCGTCGACTTGCCGCTGCCGTTGGGTCCGAGCAACACCATCAGCGGCGTGATGTTCTTGAACTCCACGTCCCGGAGCGCCCGGTAGTTCTGTACCCGCAGGTACTCGATGCGGGGCGGATCTGAACTGCAGGAAGGGCCTTCGGGGTTGCTTCGTGTCTTTGCCATCAATCCCACCTTTCGGTCCATTTCTGCCGAGCACAACCGGAGCCATCAAGCCTGCAACCGGTCGTTCATCCTTGCTCCTGATTTGGGGTATACGATGCACACCAGTTTCCCTCCCGCCGGTGGCGCTATTCCAACGATTCTAACCTATCGGCGAAACAACCGGAAGCAGCCCGAGGCCCCCGGCAAAGGGGGAATTGCCGTGCGGGCGGCGTGCCTGCCGGAAATCCTGTCCATCTTCCGGCCTCCTCGCGACGCGCTCCGGTGCCGTCACACATCCAAAACCCCCCCTTCGACCAGCGGCGAAAGGTCCCAGTCGTTGCACAGCTCCTCGGCCACGAGCGACACCATCACCGCGCCTGCCTGGCGCGCGGCGCGGCGCCAGGCTTCGCGGTGCCGGCGGAGGTTGGCGCGGTAGCGGGCCAGGGCCGAGGCGTCGAGGAACGTTTCCTGCACGGTGCCGTCTTCGCTGTCGACCAGCCGGACGTTGCCCTGGTGCGGCGGATCGAGGTCGGCGGCGGCCAACACCTCGATCACGCACACCGTCGCCGCGCGGTGGCCCAGGGCCGAGAGCACTTCCAGCGGGTTGCCCAACCATAGCAGGTCGCTCACCAGTGCCCGCATGCCGTGCGGCCGCCACGCCGGCGGCAGGGTGCGAAACGAGTCGGCCGGGCTGTCGTCGGCCTCCATCGCAACGCCCTGCCAGAGCATCGGCATTTCGGTGCCGCCGACGATCGGGTGGCAGCCGCCGCCGGTCCGGTACGCCCGGTGCGTGTAGCCCGCATTGCCGGCCGCCGTACACAGCGCCGCGGTCACGGCCAGCGCCGCCCGGGCCTTTGGGCTGCCCGCCAGCGCCATCGACCGCGAGCCGTCGAGCACCACGTCCAGGTGCGGGCAGACCTCCTGGCGGTAGAGCTTCACGATCATCTTGTCGGTGCGCGCGTAGGCGGCCCAGTCGAGCCGGCGCAGGTCGTCGCCCGGCTGGTACTCGCGGTGGTCCATGAACTCCATGCTTTCGCCCGCCATGCGCCCCAACTGCGCGCCGGCTGTCCCCAGCGGCGAGCGGCGCGGCGCCGCCAGGCGGTACCGCGCGCCGGCCTGCTGGCCCTCGGTCAGGAAGTCGGTGGTGGAATGTGCGCTCATGGAATGCCGCCATTCTCCAGGGCGGAAATGTGGTTCGAGTCGCACGGCGTAAACCGGCGCCATTGGCCGAGGAACCACGGCGCGGCGCCGAGGGCGCTCAGGGCGAACCAGCCGAGCAGCATGACCAGCGCAAGGCCGCGCACCGGCTCGCTCCCGGCAACGATGACGACGGGGCTGGCCAACAGCGCCCACGGCTCGCCCAGCCACCAATTCCCGTTCAGGAAGAAGACGGCGAGGCAAGGCACAACCGTGGTGGCCGCGCCCACGAGCAGGGCGAATCCGGAGAGATAGCGCGTTGGAACGTTCGGAAAAAAGCGGACCCGCAATCCGGCAACGGTCAGGCAGTAGCACAAGACGAACCCGAAGCCGATCAGGCTGTTCAGGAACAGCTCGGGAGCCGCGCCATGGAACCCGCCGGTCCGCGTTCCCCAGCGGGTAGTGATCGCCATGGTGACCGCGAACAGCAGCGTGCAGTAGAGCAGTCCGCCGGCCGAGCCGGTGTAGGCGAGGAAGGCGAGCGGCCGCGCCAAGGGACGGTGGGGGATGGTCCGCCGCACGCGCGGCCCCCATGTATCGCGCTCGCCCACCGCGACCACTGCCAGGGCGCACAGTATCCACACGGTCCGGACCACCCAAATGTCGATGGGCTGCACTATCCCGTGCAGTGGACTTTGCAGAAATGCCATGCAACCGGTCACGGCCCAAGCCCCGGCGACGTACAAGCGGGGGAGCATCATGCGATTCGACGCCGGGGGGCTTAGCAGGGCGACCGCCAGCACGTACATCAGGCCGATGGTCAGGGCCCGGCCGAGCAGGAACATACCCCACGTGGACAGGTCGGCGCCGTACATCTGGTAAGGCGGCCGCCCCACCGGCAGCCCGACGACATACGCAAACGGGACTAGCATGACTCCCAGCAACCCCGAACCCGCGCGGAACAGGAAGTAAATCACTCCGGCGACGGCCAGCGCGCGAACGAGCCAGCCGCCGGAAACGGCGCCGGCGCCCAGGCCCACCGCATTGGCCGTGGCGCACAAGACGAAGCAGGCGGCCAGCACCAGGAAGATGGTGGGCAGGTCGATGCCGCGCAGCAGGTAAGTGAGCACCATGAAGGGCGCGGAGACGCTGAATAACAGAAGGGTCAGCGCCGTGGCGGCCAGGTACTTGCCCCGCACGACGGCGCCCGGCGTCAGCGCGGTGAGGAAGCACAGGTCGACGTCGGCCCGGCTGCGTTCGAGCGATAGGCGGATGCCCGTGTACGCCGGCACGAAACCCAGGCAGGTGATCGCCAAGACGCTCAACAGGAAGCCGAACACGACTCCCCCCTCCGGCGCCGCGGGCGAACCCGCTTCGGAAAGCAGCAGGAACCCGCCAACGATCGTCAAGTTCACCAGCAAGAACAGCACGAGCACGGCCACCACCCAGCGGCTCTGAACGGCCTGGCGGAACTCTTTGACCGCCACGGGGTTCACCCAGTCGCTCAGTTCCGAAACCGTTGCAGGAGGCAAGGTCATGGGAGTTCCAATTGCGGTGCAACGCGAGGCAGGTCGTCCGTCGCGGCAGGCCGGTGCGGGGTGAACCGGCCCCACTGGCCGAGGAACCAGGGAGCGGCGGCCAAGACGCTCACGGCAAGCCAGCCGACGACGATCAGCTCGGCGGTTTCCATGAGCGTCGTACGCGTGACGGTCAGGATCAGAGGGCTGAGCACAAAGTACCAAGGCTCGGCCAACCACCAGTCGCGCTCGATGAAAAAGGCCGACAGGTACGGCACCAGGCACATGGCCATGCCGAAGAACATCACAAACACCGACAGGTGCGGCGTCGGTACGTTGCGGAACAGCACCGGGCGCGCCGCGGCGATGGTCAAACAGTAGCACAGCACGAACCCAAAACCGATCCGGCTGCCGGTGAACACGTCCGACACGTCGCGCGTGCCGCCGAACCCGTTCGTCATGGTGTGCCAGGCGTGGAACAGCAGCATGGTGGCCGCGAACAGCAGGGTGTACCACAGCAGCCCACCCGCCGAGCCCGTGTACACGATGAAAGCCACGAACCGCGCGACGGGCTCGCGCGGGATGGTGCGGCGGATGCGCACGCTCCAGGTATCGCGCTGGCCCACGGCCGCCACGATCAGGCCGCACAGCGCCACCACGCTCACCACGGTCCAGGCGACCGCCGGCTCCACCGTGAGGTGGACGTGGCTCCACACGAACGCCACCGCGCCGGTCACGGCCCAGCAGCCGGTCAGGTACAATCGCGGCACCATCATGCGGTTGGCCGACCGGGGGCTCAGCAGGGCCACGGCGAACACGTACAGCAGGCCGATGCCCAGCGCCTCGATCAGCAGCAGCGTGCCCACCCCGGCCCACGTAATACCCAGAAAGTCGAACGGCGCGCCGTAGCCGGAGTACAACATTTCTTCAACCGTTGCCATCAGGGCCCAGATGGTCCAGAGGAGCAGCAGGATGACGCCGGTGGCGACCAGCCCCCGAACAACCCAGCCGCCCGACACGGCGCCGGCAAACAGGCCCAGGGCGTTGGCGGCGGTGAAAATGGCATAGCAGCCGGCAAGGATCTGGAAGATGGTCGGCAGGTCGATGCCGCGCAGCAGGTAGGTGAGCACCATGAAGGGCATGCACGCGCTGAAGATCAGCAGGGTCAAGGCCATGGCCGCCAGGTACTTACCGCGCACGATGCCGCCCGGGCTAATGGCGGTGACGAAAAACAGGTCGATATCGGTGCTGTGGCGTTCGAGGGTCAGGCGGATACCGGCGTAGGCGGGCACGAAGCCGAGGCAGGTGAGCACAAGGATCACCAGCAGGAACATGAAGACCCCGCGCCCGCCGTCCATATCG
>SKJM01000351.1 GCA_007122045.1 Planctomycetales bacterium
CCGCCTGAGGTTCCTTAAGAATGGGCGCCTCCCGCGCCCGACGAGCAATCGAAGGGCTCGCTCAGGCCAGTCTGTGCCGAATGGGCCGGTCCTGGGCTTGGGCAAAACATGCCGTCTGCCCCGATCAGGCGGGGGGCATGCGCAGCCCGGTGCCATGCACGGGAATACGCGTCCGGGGGTTTCGACCCCCGGACGCTGTTGTGCTGGGGCAAGAACCTGCGGGCTGCAATAACCGTTCACAGTCGACTTCCCCACCCTCCGCGGCGCAAAGGACCAGCGATCCAACGGTTGCGGCCGCGGAGACGGAAACGGCGCCGCCGACAGCGGAAAGGCGGCCCATGCGGCCGACCGGTGAGTGGTTTCCCGGCTCTGTGCCTACGGCTTGTTGCCCTGGCGTTCTTCCAGCAATTGCGCGCGTTGCGCGCGCATTTCCTCCATCTGGCGATGCAGCCGGTGGATCTCATCGCGTAGCCGGCGAACGGTCGCCTCCCACTCCGGCGGCGCAGGGCGGTGCAATTCGGGGCGCGGCCGGGGCCGATGCTCCGGGTGCGGAGGTCGAACCGCGGGCGCGTCGGGCCGAACCTCGCGCAGCCTGCGCTGGGCCTCGTGCTCGAGCCGCTGGGCCAGCTCGTCGAATCCGCCCGCCCGCAGGTGCTCCACCGCCTGCTTCAGATGCCGCAGTCGCCGGGCTTCTTCCCGCTCGGGCGGAATGGAAGGCGCCGGCTTGGGGCGGAGAACCTGGATGATCTTCTCAAACTCGCGTTCCAGGCGGTCCACCTCGTCGTGCCGGCCGGCCTGCCGTGCCCGATGGAGCGCCTCGCGAACCTCCTTGAGCCGGTGCGTCAACCGTTCCCGTCCCGGCTCCAGGTGGTGCCGGGCGACGATCGCTTGGAGCCGCTCGCGCATCGCCCGCATTTCCCGCTCGAGCTTTTCCGCCCGTTCGGCCTCCTCGGGGCCCAACGCGCGGCGTTCGCGCTGGAGCTGCTCGATTCGCTCCTTGAGCTTGCGGGCATGCGCCTCGCGTTCCGCTTTCTCGCCTTCCGCCGCCCGCTCACGCTCCAACTTCACGGCCTCGGGCTTTCGCTCCTTGGCGGCGTCCGCTCGCTCCGCCTCGGGCTTTTGCTCCTTGCCGACAACGGTCTCCTGGGCACCGGGCTTCGGCTCCTTGGCAACGACCTCCTTCTCGGAATCGGCCAGGCCGGGGCCGGCGCCCGCGGCAAGCATCCACCCCGTCGCCACCACCGCGGCCAAGCCGTGCCGCCACCAACTCGTCAACACGCGCATCGTCGGATCTCCTATACAGAAGAATGGGAAAAGGATACTGCCCACAACACTCTTGAGTCTACCGGAGGCGCCAAGGCGCGTCAACCTGCGGCCAGGGTGAACGGCCGTGGCCGATATTCACCGGTCGCGAGTCATCAGGCGGGGCGCGCTGTAGCCCCGCTGGCGAATCTCTTCCAACAGCGCCGCCAGTTCGGCGGCCTTCTCGGGATGCGCGGCAATCAAATTGTCGTGCTGGCCCAGGTCGTCGTGGAGGTTGAACAGGCACGTTTCGTGCGGGTTGGGTTGGTAACCGAGCCATTCGGGCTCCTTGCTCACCGCGCCCGTGGGGGCGTCGATGTAAACCCAATGGCCCCGGCGGACGCCCCACGGCCGGCCCCACGTCCGATGCACGATCGCCTCGCGGCCGGGATCGTCGGTCTCGCCCCGCAGCAGCGGCAGCAGGTCGTGGCTGTCCTCGGCGGCCGTGTCGGGCAGGTCGTAGCCGACCAGCGCGGCGAGGGTCGCCATCAGGTCGACCTGGCTCACCAGGGCGTCGCTCACCCGCCCGGGGTCGACCACGCCGGGCCAGCGGACGACGAACGGCACGCGATGACCCCCTTCCCAAACGTCCCGTTTCAGCCCCCGCAGCGGGCCGCGGCTGTCGTGGCCATGGTTGCGGATCCGCGCGTAGGCGTAATGTTCCGGGCCGTTGTCGCTGCTGAAGATCACCAGGGTATTTTCGGCGAAGCCGTGGGTTTCCAGGGCCGCGAGCACTTCGCCCAGGTGCGCGTCGCTCTGGTGCATGAAGTCGCCGTAGGGGCCGGCCTCGGTCGTGCCGCGAAACTCCTCGATGGGCACAATGGGCGTATGCGGCGAGGTCCACGGCCAGTACAAGAAGAAGGGCCGGTCCGGGCGCTGCCGGCCGATCCACGCCACGGCCTTCTCGGTCAGGCGCGGCATGACGGCATCGAGCCGCCACCCGGCGGCCATCGGGCCGGGACGACATTCCGGACGCCCCTCGAGCGGCACGGGAAAGACTTTCAGCGGCACGGTGGGCGGAACCAGGATGCGGTCGTTCTCCATCCAGGTGTACGGTGGGAAGTTCGGCACGTCGTCGCCAAAGTAGTAGTCGAAGCCGTAATCGAGCGGCCCCCCGGGCACCGGCTTCGACCAATCGAAGGCGTCCGGGTGGTTCTGGTCCTTGACCTCGCGGTTGCGGATGGCCGACCAGTCCCAGCCCAGGTGCCACTTGCCGATGCAGGCCGTACGGTAGCCCCGTTGCCTGAGCATTTCGGCCATGGTCAGCCGGCCCTCGTCCCACCACGGCCGCCCCCACGAGTTGACGATCCCCTCCCCCTGCCGCCAGTGATAGCGGCCGGTCAACAGGGCGTACCGGCTCGGCGTGCAAACGCCCGACGAACTATGCGCGTCGGTAAAACGGATCCCCTCCCGCGCCAGCCGGTCGAGGTGCGGCGTGGGAATCTTCGACTCCGGGTTCTGCAAGCTGAAATCGCCGTAGCCCTGGTCGTCGCTGTAGATGATGACAATGTTCGGAAGCCGTTCGGGCCCCCGGTCGTTGGCGGCGGCGGGCGGGCACCATGCGGCTTGCCACACCGCGGCCGGCAGCAGGATCAGCCACGTCGCAAGACGGGCACTGAACGCAATTCGATGGCTCATGGGGAACGCTCCAGGATGGTCAAATGGAAGCCATGGTTAGTATGACGTTACCTTTGCTTGCATTGAAGATACGCGATAGAGCGTATTGGGTCAAACCGGGCCAAGTACCTCACGGGCCTGCCGGATGCCGAAACTTACAACAACCAGACGCCCCGAAGTGGGGCTGTCCAATTCGATAGCCGGCGATCACGGCGCACGGGTCTCTACGGCTTCACCTCCGGCGCCAGCACCGGACGGAATCCCACGATGCTATACGGCTTTTGGGGCGGAAAACGGTTCCGCGAGGCCGAGCGCATATAGCGCAGGCGCACCGCGTCGCTCTTGTCCTCTCCCTGATCCCTGCCGGAGGACCAGCCCCCCCCGCGGGCGACTTTCTGCTCGCCGACGGCGGGACCGGCCGGGTCCTTGGCTGCCTCCTCATCATAGGGCCCGTACCAGTCGAGACACCATTCATACACGTTGCCGTGCATGTCGTAGAGTCCCCATGCGTTGGGCTGGCGGCGCCCCTTGACCGGCACCGTCCATCTGAGTGTCGGAACATCGGGCCCCCAGCAGAAGGTGCTCAAATCTCCTTCCACATTGAACGCCCCCTCCGTTCCCGCCCGGCAGGCATACTCCCATTCTGCTTCTGTGGGCAGGCGATACACATACCCCTCCGGCAACCGCCCCGCCTTGCGCTCCCTTTCCGTCAGGATCCGGCAGAACTCCACCGCCTTGTCCCAGGTAACACCGTCCATGGGATTCTTGTCCGTCGAGGCCAGATACTTGGACTCCGTGATGAAGGGGCCGCCCTGATGCACCTCGGGCAGGCTGTGCTCGAAGGCCGCGGCGCGGATGAAGAGGGGCTCGTAGTCGGGCACCATGACCGGAAGATACTGGTCCTGCGTGATCTGGGTCTCGGCCATGTAGAAGGGCTTCGAGATCGTCACCCGGTGCTGGACCTCGTCCTCGCCGCGGGCCACCTCATCCTTCGGGCTGCCCATGGTGAACGTGCCGGCCTCGATCCGTATCATCGTGATACCGGCCGAATCCGGAATTTCGAACGCCTCCGCCTTCAGCGTCTTGATGTCGTCGCCGGCGGCGAATGCGGCTTGTGCAAGCAACGCGGTGAGCGTTGCCATGGCTACTGTGTGTTTTTTCATGCTGATTCCTTGGTCACTGGTACAAATAGGGTTTTATTCTCCGCAGCCAGTTCTGAACGGTCGGCGTAAGCTCCTCGAAGGGTTGTTTTTCCCAATCGAGACGATCATCCCAGTCAACCTCCGTATGCCATTTCCGCTGGGCGGCAACTGCGGCGTGGAACCGTCGCTGGTACTCGGTCATGAATGGCAGCTCGCGGGCCATGAAACTTCTCCTGATCGCATTCAACTGCTGGTTCGCGGTCCATCCGCCCGGCAGGGCATTGAACTCGTCCCAGTTCATTGCCACCGCCGCGTCCCGTTGAGCATCACGAAGCTGGGCCTCCTTGGCCTTGATCCTGCTGTCGATGTCCTCCAGGCCCTCGCCGACGAAAGCCCTCAGACCCTCGCCGACAAACCCATTCAGCCCCTCCATCTCTTCCTTGATCGCCGCAATGTCGGGGATGGTGTCGATGATGTCCTGGATTGCTTGCCGCTCTTGATTGAAGGGCCCCCACCGGTGATTGGCCCGGGCCGCCGCATCAAACCCGGGGTCGATTAGCCTGGCCTGCGACTCCAACATGCTCCGCATCACACTCCGTCGCTGATCGATCCGGCGCTGCATATCCCGAAGTGAAGCATCCTCACGAAACAGCTCGTTGCTGATTTCCCTGTGTTTATCATCGAGACTCCGGATCGTCGCCTGCCACCGTGCATGGCCTTCGGGGTCCTGCTGCCGGTCGATCTTCGCGAGTTCCTCCTCGGCGGCGCGCCGCTCTGCCCGGTTGCTCACCGCGTCAGGATCGTTCTCCTGCAATTCGCTTCTCCTGGCGTTGAGATCCTCGGTCAATTTGTCTATCTCTTCCTGCAGCGGCGCAAGGTGGTCGGCCATCGCCACACGCGCCGCTTCCCTGATCTCGTTGACGCGCTGGCCCGTGGCTCGTGCCCGCTGGTCGATATCGGCCATCTCCTCGGCGTACTGTTCCTTCCGGACCTCGGCCCTCCGGGCGTTCAGTCGCTGATTCAGCTCGTTGCTCCTGGCCCGGGCGGCCTCGATATCGGGGCGGGCATTGAAGGCGGCGGTCAGCTCGTTCCTCTTCCGGCTCATTTCCGACTTCAGCGCCTCGATCTCCTTTTCGAGCCGGTCCCCTTCATCGGACCGTTGCATCTCCGCCCGCCTCTCGTTGACGGCCGCATAGAAGTTCGTGTAGAAAACGTGCAGTTCGTCCTCCTGAAGCTTTTCCGTGGCTCTCATCTGTTTTATCGGGTAGTCGGCATACTTCTCGGCGAAACGCTGGGGATAGTCCGGGCTGATCCGTCGCGAGGAAACCATGGGCACCTCCGGGATATTGGTGAAGTCCGGATGCACCACGTGGAAGATGCGGAAATGTTCGATCGCGCCGTGGAACGGATTCTTCCCGCCCCGCGCCGCGGCGACGAAGTTCCGTTTCGCGACGCCCGCGGGATAGACATCCGCCGCGCGGAACCCCGATTTCGCCTCGGCCACCTTCTCGTTGTCCACCCAGAGTCGGATCGTCTTCCCGTCGATCTCCACCCTGCACAGGGCCCACTGGCCCTTTTCGATCGCCGTGCGCGACCGGACCTCCTCGCTCTTGCCCCCGACGCGCATCTGCAGTACCGGCTCGCCCGCTTATGTCAGGACCAGTTTGAAGCTGTTGTCCCCGGAGGTCCCGAAATCGAAGAGCGTCTGAGGGCCGCCCCCGGCCCACTTGAGGGAAATGTCCACGGTGATCTCGCCGAGATCGGCCACGTTCGGGGCGGCCTCCCCGTACTGGTCCCTCCCGTTGAACGTCGCCGCCCGGATGTCGCCTTCCTTCATGAAGCCCGGCTGCCCGTAGAGCACGCCGTTGTAGAACACCAGTTCATGCAGGTAGGCGTCATCATCGCCGTGCTCCTGGTAGTGGTCCTCCATGAGCGACGTCTCCCGCTGGTCGAACTGGTAATTGGCTTGCAGGCCGAGATCGAACCCGGCGAACACGAGGCGCCGCTGTTCAGGACCGGAACTCGCGACCGCGCCGGCGGTCGTCTCCTCAATGGAGAACGGATTCTCGGCGTCATCAGGGTACACCGCAAACTCGAAGTTCCGGTTGAGGATGTTGCGCGAGACCCTCGCGTAGCCCGACAGCTCGGCGGCACCGCACACAATGGCCTTGCCGTAGACCCGGGCGTTATCCTTGATGACCACGCCCTTTCCGCTGACGATCGCGTAGTCCTCGATGATCGCCTGGTCCAGCACCGTCGCGCCGTCGAGCACCATGCAGTCGGGGCCGATATAGGCCGTCGGCGCCACCGTGGCGGACGCGGCCACCCAGCCGCCGCCGTTCGGATGCCTCGCGCCCACGGCATTCTGCAACAGCCAGTCCGCACGGTGCAAGAGGATGACGGGCGTCGTGAGCGCCCGTTCGCGGGCCCTCGGGCGCGTATAGAGGTCCTCTGGAACGCCGTCCTTGATCACCGCCAGCGCCTCCTCGCGGAGCGTCTTTAGGCGGGCCTTCATTTCGGCGTAGCCGGGCGTGCCTGAGGGATGGGGCCAGTCCATCTCCGCGCCTCGCTGCCCTCCGGTGATCGCGTTCCGCGCGAAGGAGGGCCCGATCAGGTCCCAGTTCTCGTTCACGCCCACCGGCGCGCGCGGGTTCGCCGGCCGGCAACCCGTGAGCTGGACATCATAGGGATACTTGTATGCGTACGGCGATCCATACCACCGCCCATCGCCCTTGGCGTCGGACAGGGCGTACGGCGTGGCGGTTACCGTCAACCAGTGGCGCTTGTCGCCGGGCCGGACGTCCATGCTCATCGTGCCCCTGTTCCACAGCGGGCTGTAACGGCTCCGCCCGTCCTTGTCCACGGCCACAAGGCACGCGCGCCAGTCGCTGTAGGTGTCGGGGTCGAAGTGGCCTTGTAAGTCCACCTTGATCTCCGTGGCGTCCGGATCTGCTTCAAGTCGTATCAGGTTCACGCCGAACATCTCCGGCGCCTCGACCGTGTCGCTGCGATAGAGCCCGGCTTCCCTGTCCAGCGCAACGAGCATGGCCCGGTTCGGCGCCGGGAACGTCGCCCGCAATTCCGCTTCCAGCTCCCAATCGTATTCCGCCATGCGGGCGCCCATCTGGCCGAAGAAATCGCCCACGCCCCGGATACCGTCCTTCCAAATGCCCCGTTCCTCGCCCAGCGTGGCCATCTTGTGCATGGGTGTCGCCACATAGCCGCCTATCGAGTTCAGCGAG
>SKJM01000683.1 GCA_007122045.1 Planctomycetales bacterium
ACATGGGTGGGGGAGGGGGAAACTACAACGTCACGGTGTCGAACGGCGCAGCCCTCGAGAACGACGATTTCCGCTGGGACGGAAGCCCCGGAAAACCCTGGTACGCTTCCGGCAACATCGTCCTCAACAACGGCACGCTCCGCTACCAGGGAACGACCGCAGCAGGCAGCAACGGCCGCGGCTTTACCATCGGCGCCGGCGGTGCCACCCTGGACGCGGCGAACGCCGGCCAGAAGTGGACCCTTTCCCACCATCCCGACTCGCCCTCGCTCACGAGCACGGCCGGCGGGCTGCTCACCCTGACCGGCGCGGGCGACGGCGAAATCGGCAAGGTCATTCCCGGCACCGGGGGTGTGCTGAAGACCGGCTCCGGCACGTGGACCCTCACGGCGGCCAACACGTACGGCGGCGGCACCACGGTCGGCGGCGGCACGCTGCTGGTCAACAATGCGTCCGGTTCCGGCACCGGCAGCGGGGCGGTAGACGTCAACGCCGGCGGCACGCTGGGCGGCACCGGCACGATCGGCGGCAACGTGTCCGTCCTCCAGGGCGGCGCGCTCGCGCCGGGAACCAGCCCGGGAACGCTGCACGTCCTCGGGAACCTCACCTTCGAGCCGGGCGCGTTCTTCGATGTTGACATCCTTGGCTCGGGCGAGGACAACGCCAATCTGCTGTTGATGGACGGCGGCCTGCTCACCGCCGACGAAGCGACCATTCGCGTCAACCTCGGTTTCAGCCCCGTACTGGGTGAATCGTGGATCATCCTCGATGGGGCGGGAGACCGAAACGGCGAATTTAACCCCGAGGTCGCCCTGTTGGGTGGCTACAGCCTGACACCAGAAGGAGGGTCGTTTGCGGTCGGCTATGGAATGAGCGATGGCAGCCAGTGGGTCAGCGTGACCTTGGTCCCCGAGCCGGGCGCCTGGCTGTTGCTGCTTTCCGCGCTGGCGTGGGGGCTCCTGGTGCGCCGGCGACGGAGGCGGCTTTAGGTTTCGGATTTCGGATGCCGAATTCGAACCTTGGGGGCAGGCGCGTTGCATGTTGCGCGCCCGGGGGTGGACGGGTGCCCGTGGCATCGGTACGATACGGTAAGCTAGCGGAGCCCACCTGCGCGTCGGAACGTCGGTTACGACGCCGAGGCTTGTAGGAAGCGGTTTGATGAGAGGTTGTGAGGCTCTCCGGCTTGTCCACTTTGGGGGCGTCGCCCCGGAATTGTGAAGGAAGGAGTATCGCAATGATCGCCAACCGTCCGAAATCCCATAACCGCCATCCGGTATCGGCTTTTACCCTGGTGGAACTGCTGGTGGTCATCACCATCATCGGCATTTTGATTTCCCTTCTGCTGCCCGCGGTGCAGGCGGCCCGCGAGGCGGCCCGCCAGACGCAATGCCGCAACAACTTGCGGCAGATTGCGATTGCCACCGAGTCGCACGTGTCGGCGCACGGGTATTACCCCACCGGCGGCTGGGGCTGGTTCTGGGTGGGCGACGCCGACCGCGGTTTCGGCCCCGAGCAGCCCGGCGGGTGGCTCTACAACCTCCTGCCCTACCTCGAGCAGGAGGCCTTGCACGCGCTGCCCGGCGACGGGCAGCCGAACGCCCATAACCAGCAACAGTTGGACGGGGCCGTCCGATTGGTCAACACGCCGCTGTCGGTGATGAACTGCCCCACGCGGCGGCGGGTGACGTTGTACTCCCGGGCGCCGAACGCCACGCACGGGCCGACGTTCATCGCGTACAACGCCGGCACGAATTCTTCCGGTTTGGTGGCGCGGGGCGACTACGCGATGAACTCCGGCACGGTGCGCAATGAGACTTTTCCGGGACCGTCCAATCTGAACGACGGCATCAACTGGTCGGAATCGCAATGGCCCGACGTGAGCAACATCGACGGCTTGGTCTACCAGCGCAGCCAGATCCTGCCCGCCCACGTGCGCGACGGGACGTCGAACACCATCTTGGCGGGCGAGAAGTACCTCGATCCGCTACGTTACTTCACGGGCACCTGCGGGGGCGACAACGAATGTATGTACAGCGGCTGGAACAACGACAACTGCCGCATCACCCGAGATCCGCCGCGCCAGGACACGCCCGGCTATTGCAATACGTTCATGTTCGGCGGCGCGCACGCGGGCAGGGCCAACTTCGCCTTCGCCGACGGCGCGGTGCGCGCCATCAGCTACTCGATCGACCGCGAGGTGTTCCGGCGGCTCGGCACCCGCGCGGGAGGGCAAGTGATCGAAGGGGCCGGCTTCTAGGGCCGCGCCCCGGGAACGGTTGCTCCCGGGCTTGCCCCCGGCAGACTGTGGGGCGATACTGAGGGTATGGAATCCGACTTGATCACCTGGCTGCGCCGCCGCCTGCCGCCCCACCCCCTGTTGCGCCTCGGACCCGGCGACGACGCGGCCGTGCTCCGCATGGCCGATATGGCCGAGTGTGCGGTGACCGTCGACCTGCTCAGCGACGGGGTGGATTTCCAACTCGATCAGATCGACCCCCGGCGTGCGGGCCGCAAGGCGCTGGCGGTGAACCTCAGCGACCTGGCTGCCATAGCCGCGCGGCCGCTGGCCGGAGTGGTGTCGGTGTGCCTGCCCCGGTCGGGTGGCTTCGACTTGGCCAAGGCGCTGGTCGAGGGGATGCTCCCGCTGGCCGAGAAGTACGACGTGGCCATCGCCGGCGGCGATACGAATAGCTGGGACGGCCCGCTGGTGATCAGCGTCACCCTGCTCGGGGCGGTGACCGGGCGCGGTCCCTTGCGGCGCGACGGCGCGCGGCTGGGCGACCGCATTCTGGTCACCGGCGCGCTGGGCGGCAGCCTCCTTGGACGGCACCTCGACTTCGAGCCCCGCGTGCGCGAGGCCCTGCTGTTGAACGAGCGATACCGGCTTCACGCGGGCATCGACGTCAGCGACGGCCTGTCGGTCGACCTGGCCCACCTGGCCGAGGCCAGCGGCTGCGGGGCCGTACTGCACACGACCAGCGTGCCGATCCACGACGATGCCCGGCGGCTGGCCCGCGACCGGGCCGACGGGCCGACCCCGCTCGAGCGCGCCCTGAACGACGGCGAAGATTTCGAGTTGATCCTCGCCGTCCGGCCCAGCGTGGCCGAAACGCTGCTCGCCGAACAACCGCTCGACGTTCCGCTGACCGACGTCGGCGAGTTCGTCGCGGAACCCGGCTTGTGGCAGGTCGACGTGCGGGGCGCCCGGCGCGAATTGGTGCCGCGCGGATGGGAACACCCGTTGTAACCGCTCGGGGGAGTGCCCTCTTTGCACATCGTGGAAGCCTTCACCATCGACGCACGAACGGAAGCCGACACGGCCCGGCTGGGCGCCCTGCTGGCCGAGGTCCTGCCCGCGGGCGCCACGGTGGCCCTGTGCGGTACGCTCGGGGCCGGCAAGACGCGGCTGGTGCAGGCCGTGGCCGCGGCCCTGGGGGTGCCGCCGGGCGAGGTGGCCAGCCCCACCTTCGTGCTCATCAAGGAATATGCCGGCCGGCTGCCCCTCTACCACTTCGACGCCTACCGCATTCGCGACGACGACGAGTTCTTGGAACTCGGGCCCGACGAGTATTTCGAGAGCGGCGGGCTGGTGTTCGTCGAGTGGGCCGACCGCGTGCGCGACTGCCTGCCGCGCGAGCACTTGCAGTTCGACGTCGAAATCGCCGGCCCCGAAGCGCGCCGGTTTACGCTCCGGGCAGTCGGCGGCCGATACCAGCCGGTGGTCGAGCGGCTGGCCAGGCGATGGCCTCAGCGGAAAATATAGCGTCTTGGCCCGGAACGGTTCGACGTATCGCCCAAGGGGCGGACCTCGCGAACGCGAACCCGCGGCGGCGCGCGGTCGAGCACGACCGGCTTGCTCGTCTCGAACGCGCCGATATTCCCCGCCGCGTCGCGGGCTTCCAAACGGAGGTAGATCGTGTCAAAGTCCTTGGCGGGCAACGGCCAGGCGTAACGGCCGGTGTTGGGCAGGTCCTTTGCAATGACGGTCCAGGGCCCGCCGGGGCGGGGGCTGTAGGCCAGGCTGATGGGCGCCTCGGCCAGTTGCTCATCTTCGGCCGTCCACTGGATGATCAGGTGGTCGGCCTCGGGGCCGGCACCCTCTTCCGCCGAGAGGATTCGCGCGACCGGCTTGGTCAGGTCGACGCGGACCCAGATGTCGGGCGGATCGTCCGGCTGGGGCTTGCGGCCCGATCCCCGCCGGGTGTGCACGACGATCCGAAAGCCGTACGTGCCTTCCGCGTCGACTTTGGCCAGGAGGGGGCTGCGGCCCTTCTGGTGCAGGGAGATGCTTCGCCAAGTGCGCCCGCCGTCGCGGGTCGCCCACAACTCGACGTGCGAAATCGAAGCCGGGTCGACCGAGTCGACGTCGAAGTCGAGTTCGAACAGGCGGGCATTGACCGCGCGCACGTCCTCGGAATGGGGCGAGGTCCACGTCACGTCGGCCCTTGGGGCGGCCTCCTCGGGCCGGTATTGATGGGCCAGCGGCGGATGCGGCCGGGCCGGCCAGGGCCGCGTGGATACGTCGGCCGTCCCTTCTGCCGCCACCGCTTCCTCGGCGTCTTTCTCTGATTCCGCGGGCCAGGGCTGACCGTACCTGCGGCCGGCCGGGGGTTCGACCGCCGCTGTCGCGTCGGGCGAGGGCGCTCCGGCCGACCGGTCCGGCGGCGCCGATCCGACCGCTTCAACGGTAGCGGTAGCCTCGGACCGATTCGCGGCCCGATCGACGGCCTCGACCCGGACCTCGAGGTCGCCTGCATTGGGGTCGGGCCACCAGGTAACCTCCCCCAGGGTGGTATCGCCCGACCGCGAGTGGTGGTGGCTTCCCAGCGCCACGTCCTGCCAGTGCGGATCTTCGGCGGCGCGGTAGGCAAGAGAAACCCCACCGGAAGGGAGGTTGGCGTCGACGATGCGCCACCGGGCGGTTACGGCGCCGCCGTCGCTACGCCAGGCGGAAACGTGGACCTGCGGCGGGGTGGTATCGACTCGGACCCGCAGCCCGGGCACACCGGTAAACCGCGGCCACAAGTTACCCGCCCCATCTCGGCTTTGTATCGTGAACCAGTACTCCCCGTCGGCGTCGGCCTCAAAGACGAAGTAGCCCTTCTCTGGAGGGGACTGCCCATGGTGGTTCCAATTTTCGCCCCGGTCGCGCGAGTAGAACAGCACCACTCCGACCGGCGCGGAGGCCGGGTCGCCGGCCGGCGGTATGCTGAAGGGGATGGCAAAGGCGGTTCGCTGGGTCACGATAGGCTCGGGCAGCGGGGCGCGCGACTCGTCGGCCCCGCCTGCCGACGGGCCGAGAAAGGCCATCGCGACGATAGGCCCGATCCATCCGAACAGCAACATGCAACAGTCCCTTTCCGCTCCTCGCCCGAAAGGCCACCAAGCGGGCATACTCCCGCGCCATTGGTATCGGCCTAGATGTTCGGGCGACTTGAGGCACGCCTGCGGAGAAAACCGACTAGGAAACTTGCGGTACTTAGGCAGCGCAGGGCGCCCGGGTCGTTGTTTAGTGTTCGCGGCCCCGCATACGGTGTTCGGCCACGCCCCGGTCGTCCGCCCGACTGGACTTTTCCTCTCCGAGCGTGCATAATAACTCAGGTGGCAATCGACGCGTTCAACGGGGCGATGGGGCAGCCGGCGCCGGTAGGCGTCGCCGGATGGTTGCTGCGCAGCGGCATCGAGGAACTTGTCCTCGGGCTGGCGGGGCTTGCCATCTTGATTGCATTGGCCGTTTACGTGCTCGCGAAAATCCGCCCGCACTCCGCACAACACGAACACGACGCCCACCAATGGATGGCGAAATTCCGCGAACTGCATTCCCAGGGTGGGCTGAGCGACGAGGAATACCGAACAATAAAAGGCACCTTCAACAAGCAGCTACGGCAAGAGCTGGACGATGACAACGGCGAGGAGTAGGACCGTTTGTGCCGAGTTCGACGGCAGTTCCATTTGGTACGGTTCTTCGAGCCGCCGAGACCCAATCGGCTGGGCGCTGCGGAACCCTCGCGGCCTGCCCATCGTAGTAATTTTCAGTTGAGCACCACTGCCGGAAAGGGGAAAACGGACGCATGCCTTCTGGACGCGACTTCACCACAGGACGCCGCGGAAGTGGTACCACCAAGAAAAACGCTTTCTGTTCGTTCTGTCGCAAGAGCTACCGCGACGTCGGCCCGCTGGTCGAGGGGCCGGGCGACGTCTACATCTGCGGCGAGTGCATCGACCTGTGCCAGTCGATCCTCGAGCAGGAACGCCGCCGCCGCGGCACCAGCAAGCAGCTCTTCACCAAGGTGCTCACCCCCCGGCAGATCGTCGAGAGGCTCGACCAGTACGTCATCGGCCAGGACCAGGCGAAGAAAGTGCTCGCGGTGGCCGTCCACAGCCATTACAAGCGGCTGATGCACGGCACCAGCGGCTCGGAGGTGGAAATCGACAAGTCGAACATCCTGATGATCGGGCCGACCGGGTCGGGCAAGACACTCCTGGCCCAAACGCTCGCCCGCATCCTCGACGTCCCCTTCGCCATCGGCGACGCCACCACGCTCACCGAGGCCGGTTACGTGGGCGAGGACGTGGAAAACCTGTTGCTGAAGCTGCTCCACGCGGCCGATTTCGACCTCGAATCGGCCCAGCGCGGCGTCCTGTACATCGACGAAATCGACAAGATCGGCAAGACCAGCCAGAACGTGTCCATCACCCGCGACGTCTCCGGCGAAGGCGTCCAGCAGGCATTGCTCAAGATGCTCGAAGGCACCGTGGCCAACGTGCCGCCGCAAGGCGGGCGCAAGCATCCCGAGCAGCAGTACATCCAGATGGACACCTCGAACATCCTGTTCATCTGCGGCGGCACGTTCGTCGGGCTCGACGACATCATCGGCCGGCGGCTGGGGAAGCGGACCATCGGGTTCGGCCAGCAGGGCTCCAACCGCGGCGAGGCCGCCTTGGGCGAGTTGCTCCAGGAGGTGACCAGCGACGACATCCTGCAGTTCGGCCTCATTCCCGAACTGGTGGGCCGGCTGCCGGTCATCTCGGCCCTCGGCCCGCTCGATGAAGAGGCCCTGGTGCGCATCCTCCGCGAGCCCCGCAACGCGCTGGTGAAGCAGTACGAGGCGCTGTTCGCCATGGAAAAGGCCGAACTCGGCTTCACCGAGTCGGCGCTTCGGGCCATCGCTCAGCGGGCCATGGAGAAGGACACCGGCGCCCGGGCGCTTCGGGCGATCATCGAGGACGTGATGCTCGACATCATGTTCGAACTGCCCGAGCAGGCATCCGGGAGCAAGTAC
>SKJM01000431.1 GCA_007122045.1 Planctomycetales bacterium
GCCTCCGGCTCGTCCGGCACGATGCCGGGATGGTCCGGCAGGCCGCCGTCGCGGGCCACCAGCGCTTCGAGCATGGGGCCGTTGCTATCGACAATTCGCGGCGGCTGCGGGGCCGAGCCCGCCGGAAGCAGTTCGTTGCCGGTCACCACGATGCGCACCCGCGGCCGGCGCACCACGGCCGCCTCGGCAGCGCCGATGGCGGCGAGCAAGCCCACGTCTTGGGGGCGGAGGCGACGGCCGGCCGGCAGCACCTCGGCGCCGGCGGCTACGTCCTCACCCACGCGGCCCACGTGTTTCCCCGGCGCCACTTCGCCCTGGACGGCGAGGCGCTGGGCCGTGTGCGGGGGCTCACCGGCAGACATTCCCCCGTCGTCGCATTCGGCTTGCTCGAAGGGCAGCACCGCGTCGGCCCCGGCCGGCAGGGGGGCGCCGGTCATGATGCGCACCGCCTCGCCCGGCCCGACGGCCCCGGCGAATCCGCGGCCCGGCATCGACTCGCCCGTCACCCGCAGCGCCAGCCGATTATATGCCGACGCCCCCAGCGTATCGGCCGCCCGCAGCGCGAAGCCGTCCATCATGGCGCGGGCGAAGCCGGGCACGTCGACGCGGCTGGCGACCGCCTCGGCCAGCACCCGGCCGGCCGACTCCCGGAGCGGAACATACTGTGCGGCCAGCGGCGCCACCCGCCCATCAAGCCACACCCACGCTTCCTCGACCGTGCTGCGGCGGGCGAAGCCGCGCATGCGCACGTCGTCGGGCGGGGGTGGGGTTGGGGGCGATTCGCTCATCGGATGGGTACCAAAGAAGCTTGGGGATTACGCGACCGTCGTATTTTCGTAACCGTTCACGGGCCGGCCGGGGACTGGTCCCCTTACCGGCCGAAGGGGACCGTCCCCCGTGAACGGTTACGTATTTTCCGCCTCGTCGCCGCCAGGTGCAAGGTGGTCAACCATTCGGGAAAAGCCCCTCCATGCCGCCGACCACTTCGGGCAAGGGCACGGCCTCGACGCGGTCGGCGATCGGGTAACGCATCGGCCCGGGGTACACCACCGCCAGCCGGTCGAGCTTCAAGTCGTCCAGGGCGATGCGCATCGAGCGCGTCAGGCCGGGCGCGTCGGCCCGCTTGCATTCCACCCCGTACCGCTTTCCGCGCAGCAGCAGCAGCAGGTCCAGTTCGGCCCCTTGGTGCGTTGCCCAGAAGTACGCCTGGTCGGGTTCGACGGCCTTGATGATTTCCTCCACCACGTACCCTTCCCACGAGGCGCCACATTTCGGGTGGCGCAGCAGTTCGGCCGTCTTGGCGATGCCCAGCAGCAGGTGCAACAGCCCGCTGTCGCGGAACAGGACCTTCGGCGCCTTCACCTGGCGTTTCTTGAGATTTTCGTGCCAGGCGGGAAGCTGGCGCACCATGAACAGGTCGGAAAGCAGGTCGAGGTAACGCCGGACGGTCGTCTGGCCGATGCCGAGCGAGCGGGCCGGCTCGGCCGCGTTCCACACCTGGCCGTGATAGTGGGCCACCATGCTCCAGAAGCGGTGCATCGTCAGCGGCGGCACGGCAAGCCCAAGTTGCGGAATGTCGCGCTCCACGAAGGTTTGCACGAACTCCCGTCGCCAATGGTACGACGATTCGTCGTCATCAGCCAGGAACGAGCGGGGAAATCCGCCGCGCAGCCAATGGCGGGCGTGGGAATCCGGCCCCGCCTCCTCCAGCGAGAAACCGCTCATGAGAATGCGTTCGATGCGTCCGGCCAGCGACTGCGACGACTGCCGCACCATGGCCGGCGAAGCGCTGCCAAGCAGGACGAAACGAGCGGGCAAGGGCGCGCGGTCGGCCAGCACGCGAAGGATGGGAAACAACTCGGGCCGGCGCTGCACCTCGTCAATCACCACAATGCCGCGCAGGTTCTCCAGGGCCGACATCGGCTCTTGCAGCCGCCGCAGGTCGCGAGGGTCTTCGAGGTCGAAGTACTCGGGCACCCCGGGTGGTACAATCTGGCGTGCCAGCGTGGTCTTTCCACACTGGCGCGGCCCGAGGAGTATCACCACCCGGCTGCGCTCCAGCGCCCTCCGGACTCGCTGTAGCAAGCGGTTTCTTGGGATCATGCGTTAATTATACCATGAAATTGCTCCGCGTGGCGGTGGATTTTCATGGTAAATGGGTCCGAATATGCACCATCTGGGGGGATAAATCCCCGCCGCAGCTCTCTTGGCACCGTCAATTCACCACGTTGCGCAGCGGCATCCCCAGCAGCGCGCGGCGGCACGCCTCGACGCTCTTGACGCGCATGTCGAGCAGCCCCTCTTCGCTGTAGAAGGCGATGTGCGGGTTGACGATCAGCCGGTGGTGGGCCGGGTGGGTCGGGTCGCGCCAGGCAAGCATCAGTGGATGGTCGGCCGCCGGCGGCTCCTGCTCGATCACGTCAATGCCCGCCCCCGCCAACCGGCCGCAGCGGAGCGCCTCGGGCAGCGCCGCCGTATCGACCACCGCCCCGCGGGCCGTATTGACCAGGTAGGAGCCCTCGGGCATGTGGGCCAGCGCGGCGGCGTCGATCAGGTGGCGGGTTTCGTCGTTCAAGGGACAGTGCAGGCTGACCACGTGCGACTGCGCGAGCAACTCCTCGAGCGTTTCCACCCGGCGGATGCCGAAGGTCTTGTCGTACCCGTCGGGCTTGTAGGGGTCGTGGAACACCACGTCCATGCCGAGCGCTTTCGCCCGAAGCGCCGCGGCCGAGCCGATCCGTCCCAGCCCGACCACCCCGAACACCCGCCCCCGCAGTCGGCCCAGCGGCACGACGGCGCGGTACGACCACGGCCCGGGGCCGGCGCGGAGCGTCGAGTTGGCCAGGTGCGTGCCGCGGGTAAGCGACAGGGTGAGCGCGATGGCCGAGTCGGCCACCTCTTCCGAGCCGTAGTCGGGCACGTTGCAGAAGGGAATGCCCCGCTGGCGGGCCGCCCGGCCGTCGACGTTGTCGAACCCGGCCCCGGCCCGGACGATGACCCGGCATTTCTCCAGCCGGTCGATGATCTTGCGCGAGACCGAGATTTCGTGGAACACGACCATGGCGTCGGCGTCCTCGACGCGACCGAGCAACTCGTCCTCGTGATGGGCCCGCATCGCCTCGACGCGCGCCACGCCGTCGAGCACTTGGCGCTCCGGGCGCAGGTCGTCGTCAATATAGTCGGTCAGAACCACCCGATACGATTCGCTCATACGCGTTGCTTTCTTGGTTTGGCCGGCGGCGGAAAACACGGCACCACGCCCGTAGGATGGACATTCTTGTCCATCTCGTGGCGCGACGGACAGGAATGTCCATCCTATGCGGGGTGCCGCTCGCATTAGGATAAGCCGCAACGCGGGGATTGCAAGGGATGGGCAAGCCGCCCGCGGCGCCCCCCTTCCGTTGCAGGCCAAGGCGCATCATGAACGAGAAAGCTGCGACGGCCGGTACATGCTCCAGAACGCCGCCTCGCGGGCCGAATACGGCGACGTAGTCGGCCGCATGCCGCAGGATGTCGCCCCAAACGAGCACGATCTGGCCGTCTGGCTGGAGAACAACCGCCGCGCCTTTGCCGGCGAACGGGTCGAAGGCGAGGTGGAGTTCACCGTGCAGGGGCAGCAACGGCACTTCTTCAACATCCTTGCGCCCATCCGGCATGGAAAAGCACGCGAACATCGGCTCCGCTGCCGGCGGGCCCAGCGCTGGAACGAGTTATGAGCCAAGTATCTTGGGGACCGTTCCTTCAACGGGAACTGCCATTCATCTGGTCAACGACGATGTCCTGCAGACAGTGCTTCATCGGTACCGGGACCAGATCTTCTATCTCGGGCAGGTGTATGGCTCGACACCGAAGCTGCCACTCTGGTTCAAGCATTTTGGCACGGGGCCGGATGGCGCAGGCGAGGCATACCATCTCGGCGTGTTTGGCAAAACGGGAAGCGGAAAGAGCGTGCTCGCGAAGATGGCGCTGTGTGCCTATATGCGTTACGAGCAGATGGGCCTACTCATACTCGATCCCCAAGGCGAGTTTGCGAAGGACTTCCGTGGTGGGGGCAGCGGAGAAATGCGAATCCCGCTGGAAGGCGTTGCCAAGCAGTACAAGAAGCAGGTAGTCACGCTTTCGGTTCGGAACCTGGTGTTAGACCGTTGGGAGCTGTTTCAGGAGATTCTGTTTGAGAGCGATTTCTTCCAGCAGCTGACCATGCCGAAGGGCGACAACCGACGGGATGCCTGTGCGAAGTTGGCTGACGAGTTGAAGAAGAAGAAGGTAGAGCTGGAAGATCTGCATGGCCGTGCCGCGTTTGACAAAGCGTGGAAGATACTCGCGGACGCGAAGGTCCAGCAGGTATTCTACCGGACCGCGCCAAGCCGCGACCGATTCGAGTCAGCCCGTGCTGATGCCAATCCGGATGAGTTCTTCCAGTACCAGTGGCAACCCGTGACGGCCCTGTTCGATAAGTCGCGAAAGGGCGCGAAGACGGTGGAGGCAGCACTGAACTGGTTGCTTGATCTGAGCCCTGCGAACGGTGTCCGCCCCGTCCTGGTGATTGACCTCTCGCGAGAACAAGCCCGCGGACTGTTCTGGACCGACACGATCCAGTCTCTCGTCATCAAGAGGTTGCTGGACGGAATCACCACCACAGCTGAGCGCCGTTTTCAGGACGGCAATGAGAAGGGGCTGAATACACTCGTGTTGATGGATGAAGCGCACCGGCTTGCACCCCGCCATCTGCCGGAGAACGGAAATGCCGCTGCCGGGGTGCGAGGTGTTCTGATCGATGCAGTACGCACTACCCGTAAGTATGGGCTAGGCTGGCTGTTCATAAGCCAGACCTTGAGTTCACTACATACGGAGATTCTGCAGCAACTGCGAATCCAGTTCTTCGGATTCGGGCTCTCCATGGGGCAGGAGTTCCAGGCCCTGCGTCAACATGTCGGCGGTGACGATTCCGCGCTGCGGTTGTACGGTTTGTTCCGCGATCCGCACTCGTCGTTCGATATCAGCAGCCGCCAGTATTCGTTCATGACAACAGGGCAGATCAGCCCGCTTTCTTTCGCTGGAACGCCGTTGTTCTTAAACGCGTTTAACCGCGTCGATGAGTTCCTGGCTGCGAATGGCTTGTCGATACCCAGCACCGGGAGCTAATGGTTGAGGGGATAGGGGATTCCGGGGACACGAACCGATCATGCTGATCTACGCAATTTCGATGGGCGACCGGGTTTTCCAGGACGGAGGCTGCGGCCAACGGCTTGCTCGAGCCGGTCGACAAACGTTGTATGGCCCAAGGGATAGCCGGTACGAGCATGCTCGCGCAATTCGCGTAGTTCCTCCTCCGGCATCGCACTGTTTAGGAACCCTCGCCAATCGGACACCAGTGCCAGCAGCGGAGCGACCTGCACCAAAGCATCGTCGCGGCCCGACAAGTGCGCTTTTGCGCTGCTCCAATGCCAGTGTGGCGGCGTTTGGCACCCGACCGGCCCGAACGGGATCGAGTTCCACGGATCTTACCGCCGCGAGGGAGGTACGGCTGATCCATCACGAACGAGGCGAAGCGCCCTTGCCACCTCAGCCCCGCCACTTCTCGCGGAAGTTGATCCGCCGCGTGTACCGCCGATGCGCCTCGCCGATCGCCTGCGCCAAGGCCTCCTCGGAGGACGGGACCACAATCAAGTGAACGTAGTTCGGCATCAGGCAGTACGCCCAGACCTCGACACGGCGCTCGTGGCACCACTTTACCATGAGTTCGATGTAAACCGCGTAGTCGTCGTCGCAGAAGAACGTCTGCTGCCGACGATTCCCCCGCTGCGTCACATGATGCGGCAAACCAGGCACCACCAATCTAGCTACTCTAGGCATGCCGCCAAACGATCTGATCTTGCCTAGGGTGTCAATATCGGTTCGTGTCCCCGGAATCGGATGTCCCCGAAATCGGAATCGGGAATGGAATCGCGCCGGAATCGCGTGAATCGCGTGACCTTCTGCCGGGTGGCGATGATTTCCGCCTGAATTTCCTTGGCCTCGGCTTGCACTGCGCGGGCTATTGCCTTTGACGGGATAGCGCTCGTCGCCGCTCACCACCACGGCGCCCTGCGCGCCGTCGATGACGTGGAAGCTGGTCACCAGGTGATTGCAATCGACGAAGAAGCCGCTGCCCCCGCCGCGATTGCCGCGCCCCAAATCGGTTTCGATCCGGGCGACGGCCGGTTCCGCCCACGCAACGAGCCGGTCGTAGGGGAGCCGGTCGTCGGGGAGCCGTTTCCGGCCGGGACCAGGAACCCTCTGCGGCGGGGGCTCGGGCGCGTCGGCCGGGGGCCTTTCGTCGATTCCCCGGAGGTACTCGCGGTCGGCTTCGCTGAGCTGCGCCACAACCAGGCGAACGCGGGCGCCGTCGCGCTGCCGCACGAGGATAGTGACGCCGTCATGCTCGAGCAAGGCGGCGTCGACCGAATAGTCGCCCGTGGCGTCGGTCCACAGGCGGAACGGGCCGGGCGCGGGGCCGGCTGCCGCCGGCAGGCACGCCAGGGCGACGGCCGCGCCGAGCATCGCCCGGCACGCAAGGGCATGCGCCGTGTTCATCGCACCGCTCCTCTCCGCCGCAGAACGGCTTTCGCGTTCGGAGCCTCAGCACACGTCGCGCCCTGGATAGTTGCTGGAGGCGGAGGGCGTGAAGATCGGCCAGATCATCCACGCCGTGCGCGTGGCGGTTACCGGCAAGCCGGTGGGCCCGGGCTTGTTCGACGCCCCGGCGCTCCTCGCGTCAGCGCCATGATCTGGTCGGTCGTCATTTTGACCGTGCTTCTTCCCCGCATGGCCTCCACCAACCGTCGTCCGCGCGCCGGGGGCGAGGCCTTCTTGCGCAACACAACCTGGCCGCCCTCCTCGACGAACTCCACCTCGCTGCTGGGAACAATGCCCAAGCGGTCACGTATTTCGATCGGGATCGTCACCTGCCCCTTGGAAGTTACTCTCATGGAAATAGCCTCCCGACTGCGGGGTTGCGAAGTAGTACTCATACGAGTAATAATCATACCTGGCTGACTCGTGATGGTCCAGTGCGCGCCGGTCCGTTTCGCCCTCGGCAAGATTGGCCAAGTCTCCAGTCAACGGGTTACCCCCACGGGAAATGGGCACCGTGCTGCCGCGTAACCGTTCACGGGCCGGCCGGGGACTGGTTCATTTTTCGGCCAACAGACGTTATCTTCAGGGAAAGACGATGCCCGAAAAATGGACCTGTCCCCTTACCGGCCGAAGGGGACAGTCCCATTTTCGCGGCGAA
>SKJM01000495.1 GCA_007122045.1 Planctomycetales bacterium
CGCCCCGTCGATCTCGAGCACCTGCTGGGCGAGACGGTCGAGTTGGTCCGCCGGCGCGCGGAGCGGAACCGCATCCGCCTTCACTACCCCGGCGGCGAGCGGCCCATCGCGGTCGTCGCCGACGCCACGCAGGTGCGGCAGGTCGTGCTGAACCTCCTGCTGAACGCGCTGGACGCCGTGCCGCCGGGAGGGACCGTGCATCTGGAGAGCGACCTCGAGGGGAAGCCGCCCGCGGCGTCCCACGGCCGATGGAAACGCCGCCGCAATGGTTGGGCCGCCGTGCGCGTGTCCGACAACGGAACCGGCCTGCCCGAGCAACTGGCCGAACGCGTGTTCGAACCGTTCGTCAGCACCAAGGAAGCAGGAACGGGGCTGGGCCTGTCCATCTGCAAGCGGATCCTCGATGCGCACGGCGGCGAGATCAGCGCGGCCAACGGACCCGAAGGCGGGGCCGTCTTCACCGTCCGATTACCCCTGGCGGAATCCCCGCCGACCACCGACCCCCCGGGGGCCGAGTATGCCGAAACTGTTGATTGTCGATGACGAGCCCAACGTGCTCTACTCGTTCGAAAAAGGACTGTCGAAAGACGCTCCCACGCTGCGCATCGACACGGCGGAAACCGGCGCCGACGCGCTGCGGGCGGTTCGCGCGCACAAGCCCGACGCCGTCGTGCTCGACATCCGGCTGCCCGACATGTCGGGGCTCGAGGTGTTCGATCGCATTCGCGACATCGACTCCCGCCTGCCGGTCATTGTGGTCACGGCGCATTCGACCACCGACACGGCCATCGACGCCATGAAGCAGGGAGCCTTCGATTACCTGCTCAAACCGGTCGATATCCACCAACTGCGCAGCCTGGTGGCCAAGGCACTCGAACTCAGCCGCTTGCAGCACGTGCCCGCCGTCTTCGATCAGAACGGCGAGGAACCGGCGGCCGACCGGATCGTCGGGCGCTCGGCGGTAATGCAGGAGGTGTACAAGAGCATCGGGCGCGTGGCGCTGGAAGACGTAACCGTGCTCATCCTTGGCGAGAGCGGAACGGGGAAGGAGTTGGTGGCCCGGGCGATTTACCACCACAGCGGCCGCAACCGGAAGCCGTTCCTGGCCATCAACTGCGCCGCCCTGCCGGAGACGCTGCTCGAGAGCGAGCTGTTCGGCCACGAGCGGGGCGCGTTCACCGGCGCCGACCGGCGCCGCATCGGCAAGTTCGAGCAGGCCCACGGCGGCACGCTGTTCCTCGACGAAATCGGCGACATGAGCCCGGCCACCCAGGCGAAGGTGCTCCGCGTATTGCAGGACGGGCGGTTCGAGCGGGTAGGCGGCAGCGAGACCATCGCGTGCGACGTCCGCGTGGTGGCGGCCACCAACCAGAACCTGGAACGGAAGATCGCCGCCGGAGAGTTTCGCGAGGACCTGCTGTACCGGCTCAACGGTTTCGCCATTCACGTGCCCCCCTTGCGGGAGCGGCCGGACGACCTGCCGCTGTTGGTGGAACACTTCCTGAAGCGGTCGAACCAGGAGGCCAGCCAGCCGGTGCGGGCCGTGGCGCCGGAAGCCATGCACCTGCTGGAGGCGTACCACTGGCCGGGGAACGTTCGGGAACTGCAAAGCGTGGTGAAATACGCGGTGGTGCACGCCGTCGGCGAGGTGGTTACGCCCGACTGCCTGCCGGAGAGCTGCCGGGGGCTGAAGACGCTCGGCGCCGCCGGAGCGGCTGCGGACGAATTGCCCGACCTGGCCCGGTTCGTCCGGCGGCTCCTCCACACCGCCGACGGCAACCTGTACCGGCGGGTGCAGGAGGAAGTGGACCGGATCGTTCTGGGAGAAGCGCTGCGGCGCACGCGAGGGAACCAGGTGCATGCCAGCCAGCTTCTCGGCATGTCGAGAACGACCCTGCGCGCGAAACTGAGCAGCCTGAACCTGGAGGACGACGACTTCGACTCGCCGCAAGCAGCAGGGCCGGACTGAAGGAGTAACCGTGCACGGGGGACTGTCCCAATTTTCGCGGCGGAGAAGGCCGGTAAGGGGACAGGTCCATTTTTCGGGCATCGCCTTTCCCTGAAGATAACGTCTGTTGGCCGAAAAATGGACCAGTCCCCGGCCGGCCCGTCAGAGGAACAGACAGGCTGAAAGCCTGTCCCACGGGTTGCATCGGCATGGTATTTGCAACGTATTCAATCGGTCTGAATGATCGGTTCGGAGGCAGTCCATGCAGGCAACATTCATTTGCATCGATGCACAAGGCGTACGGCGGCGGTACCACCTTGAGGAGTTTCCCGCCACCCTGGGGCGCAATGAGGACGCCGACGTGCAGGTGCCCAATCCCTGGGTGAGCGGAGCGCACTGCAAAATTGACCTTGTCGACGGAACGCTGATTGTGGAGGATTTGTTTTCCCGCAACGGCACCCGGGTGAACGGGTGCTTCGTCCGCCGCTCGCCGCTGATGCCCGGCGACGAGTTGACGGTGGGAACCCTTGTATTCCAGGTTGCCTACCAGCGATGCTCGGTCAGCGCGCCGCCGCAGGCAGTGTATATGGCGGCTCCCGGCGGTTCATGATGCGCGGGGCGACGCGGGCGGCATCACGCCCCCCCCCGCCAGACTGGCCCCGCGGCTGCCGCGACAGTAACAAGTCACATTTATTCCAAGGCGCTCGGCACCGCGGCTGGTTTCGGACGACCGGCCCGGCCGAGCGCCGTGCTCTTCAGAACTCGTACGAGAAAGGATTCTCCATGAAGTACATTCTCGGTATCAGCGTCGCGTTGGCCCTGGCTGGGCTGTGGTTGCCGGCTTCCGGATGCTGTCAACCGCCGCCGCCCCACACGCCGGCGCACCAGTTTGGCGGCTTTCCCGGCCAGCCTGTGAATCCTCACCCTCCGCAGCACCCGGGCGGCGGCGTCCAGCCTGTGAATCCTCACCCTCCGCAGCACCCGGGCGGCGGCGTCCAGCAATACCCGGGAGGCACGCAGATGCCGCCCTCGCAGCCGCCTGGAGGCGGGGGGTTCCAGCCCCCGGTTGAACACTCCTCGCCTGGCGGGGAAATCCAGTCGCCGGTGCCCGACAGCGGTCCGATGCAGTGACCGCGGCCGGCGGCAGTGGCGCCGGCAGGATTCCGGCCGGCCCTGCCGCCGTGGGCCCGCGATTCGCCTGACTAACCCACGCCCGTTGGCACCCCTTTTGCACGCGATGTGTATCTGTGCACGGGGGGATCGCCCCCTTGGCGTACATTACCGCATTGCGGGGAGGAGGGCCGAGGAGTGCCTTCCAACCGCGGTTCGAACTGTAGTGCAAAAACGGGCCGGGGACGCCCCCTCAACGGCGGGCCGCTCCGGCTGCGCAGGAGGTCAGGCATGGTAACCCGAGAGAGTAAGACGACAAATAAGATAGCCATCCCCAAGATCCGCCCCGCTTCCTGGCGGGTCTATGTTCAGGGAGAACAGGAGGCCCAATTCGTGCGCCGCGTCCTCGGCGAAGCGGGAATTGAGGTGACCGAACCCGAACGCGAACCGGGACTCACCGATCCACCCCTGTATGCGGTCGTCGCAACGCCGCAGGCCGACGTGCCTTTGACGCAGGAAGAGCTGGTGGCGATCCTGGACCGGGAGGGGAAGCTGGTCATGGAGTTCGAGGCGTCGTAACGCGGAACGGGCGCGGCGCGCAGTGGGGCTCGTCCGTTTCCAGGTGCAGACTGCTTTTTGGGGAAACGGCACAGCGGCGTGTGCCTACTACACTGGCGTCATTCTGTCGCGTACCGGCTGGTGATGTCGACCACGTGGCGTCCGCGCTGCCGGTACACGCGCGAACGCTCGCCGATCATTCGCGCGAACCACGGCCCGTCGGCAGGCTGCAAGCCTGGATACACGGGCCATTGCACGCGGTCGCGGAGAACCGGGTCGAGGTAGGAAAGGTCCACGGCTTTCCACCGCCCGTCGATGAACACCTCGGTCCACACGTGAAAGCTCCAGGAAACCTGCCGATGGGGCGTTCGCGGGTGTTCGATTTCGTTGGGCCCGACCACCGTGGCGGCCGTCGAAACGAGCCCGACGCTCCGTAGCAGCGCGACGGAAAACGCGGCATAATCGAAACATTGCCCGCGACGAGTCCCCTCGCCCAGCCGCTGCGCAATCGACCGGACCGATGCCGGCTTCCACGAGTCATCCGGGTTGTCGGTGTCCTCCGGAGCGCGGTTGCCCACCACGCCCAAACTGGGCCAGTATCCCTCGATCTTGCCGGCCGTCACCCATGCCACTCGCTGCACGGCCGCCCGTGGATGGCGGGAGCCGGCCACCGCCTCCATCGCCAGGCGGAAGACTGGCTCCCGGTCGAGGTCGAGTTGCCAATCGTACAACCTCGTTTCGCCGCCATTGGACTTCTGAGCGATTCGCCAAAGTCTCATCGGTTGTGTTCACGGATTTCGAGTTTCCGGCGTAGCGGGTCGCGTCAATATGGCGGACCTCCCGCACGGCACGAAACGTCGGGCGGCACTTGTCCGACGGCCGTCATCCTCGGGCGTTCACCGCTCCGCGCGGGACCGATGATCGCGCTCGGCCTTTCCTGCGGTTCCACCGCATGGCCCCGGCGCCGCCTGTTGACCGCCCTTGGTGTGCGAATTGCGTGCCGGATGGCTGCGGGCCGCCGTTCCATCGGGCTCCCCGGTGCTTACTCCTCGACCAGTTCCACGCCGCACAGCAGCGCCGGCTTGGCGGTCTTGGCGAGGAACTCGATTTCCACCGCATTGGCCGCCCGCACCCCGTGAAAGGTGCGTACCACGCCGCGATGGGGGCCGCCGGCCTCCCGGACGATGTCGAAATCGGCAAGCACTTCCCGGCCTTGCAGCCGGACGGAAAAGACCGGTTCGCCGGACTCAATCGGCTCGGGCTCGGCGAAGTAGAGCGAGACGGTGAACGCTCGTTCGGGAAGCCGCAGGGGACGCGGCAGGCGATGGAGGACCGCCGGCAGGCGGCGGCCCCAGTCGAAATGGACGCCGGCGTCGGTTCGGCCGGCCGCCGGACCGGTCAGCGCGGCGGTTTCGTAGTACAACCCCGTCAAGCCGCCCGCCTGCCCCTCAGCCGTTAGCAGCCGGTTCGCCGGAATGACTTCCTTGGGTACCGATGGGCTGCTCCAGGCAAGCTCGGCGGCAGCCGAGGCATCAGCAGGGCGGTCGGCGGCCTGATAGTATTCCATTCGGACGGGATAGTGCGTGCCCGCCTCGAGGGCGATGTCGGCCGACACCTCGCCGAAGTCGCCGCGGCGAAGGTTCGGGGTGTTGTCCAGCAGAAGCTCGCCGGCCACCCAAAGCCGTACGCCGTGGTCGGTCCGGGCGTGAAAGGTAAACGTCTCGCTGTGCTCCGGCCGCACGGAGCCGAGCCATCGGACGCTGAACGTGCCGGCGGGTTCCTCCGGCTTCAGGGCCACCGGCTCGATCCGGAGCGACTCGATCCCCTTCACCCCGGAGGCAACCACCCAGGGCCAGCCTTGCCCGCCCTCCATCCAAAGCGCATGCCGGTAGAACCAGTCGACGGCGCCGGGCGCCGCGCGTACGGGCACGCGGGGCGAGGGTCCGCCCACGTTGGGGTGTTCCAGCCACAACGTGCCGTTTTCGGTGGCGCGGTTGCCCGGGGCCCCCAGGTTGATCCCCACGCGGCGGACGGGCGCTTCGGCCGCCACGTCGCCCCAGGCCGACCACTGCTCGAACTCCGCCGGCATCGGGGCCAGGGCCAGCGACGTGTGCACCGGGTAGTTGCACGTGCAGTTGCCGGTCCACGACGGAAGGGCAAGCACCCCGCCGGCCGGTACCGCGTGGTTGCGGCAGCCCGACCGGACGCCGCTGATACTGATCGTGCCGCTCTCCAGCCGGTTGTCGTAATAGGCCGCCGTGCCCGATCGGTAGGTGGCCAGCCCGCCGTAGTCGACCGGCCAGCGGTCGCAGCCGTAGGTCTTGGCGACTTCGCGCGATTCCAACTGGCGGGTGAGCGGATTGCCGCGAAGGGATACTTCCGGCAGCACCGTTTCCGATGCTTCTTCCGTATGCGCGCCGCCGGAACGTTCCCATGCGATGGCCATGCGCTCCACCTCCGCCTCCGGCAGTACCCGGCCGGTGTAGATGTCGGTATAGCCGTCGAAATAATCCATCTGCTCGTCGAGCAGTCGCAGGTAGTCGTGGTAGCCGATGCCGGGGGGATTGGGACCGTAGGGCTCCTCGGTCACTTCGTACTTCATCACGCCGTCGACCACCGCGATGCCCTGGGGCTGTCCGCGGCCCGTTTCGTGGCGGAACCCCCGGTAGAACAGCTTGTGGCGGTGGAACGTATCGCCGAACCAGAGCAGTCCCAGCGGCGCGCGGACCGCCTGGTCATCGTTCCGCCTGCCGCGATAGTCGGCGGCGCCGGGCAGCGGTCCGGCGCGGACCACCAGCGATAGCCCGTCCTTCCTGCGGACCTCGGCCCCGGGCAACTCCGCTTCTTGAACCCAAGCAGCCAGGCGGTCGTGTCCCTCGGCCGCAACGTCCAGGCAAATCGCGCCGCCGTAAGGGCGAAGCGCATCGAACAGGGTTTCAAGCAGCCGGCCGCCCGCTTCCATGCCGGCCGCGCGCGGGTCCTCGGCCACCACGAGGCTTGCCACGTAGGGCGGGAGCGAAAGGTCCTCGGCACGTTCAACATGGATGGCGATCCGCGTACCATACAGGCCCGCTTCATCGAACCGGCGGCGGAACGTGTCGGCCTTCTCGGCGTCGGGCTCAAACGCCACGACGTTCAGGTCCGATTGCAGGAGCAACTCCTCGGCCAGCCGGCCCGTGCCCAGGCCCAAGACCACCGCATAACCGGCTTCCGCGCCGGCACGGTCGACGATTCGCCGCGCCCTGGCGGCCCAGCCGTCGTCGGGCCGGTCGAGCGGGCGGGTTTGGAGCGGATGGATTACCGGTTCGACCTCGCCGGGTCCGAAGCAGTAGATGGCTCCTTCCCGCGTGACGAGGAACAGCTTGCCGCCGGCCGCGAGCATGGTGTGCACCTCGCCGTCGACGCCGGGGAACCCGTCGGCGAACCGCAGTTCCCGCCCGCCGACCGACACCGACGACCGAACGCCGCGGACCAGCCGGTACGTTCCGCGGCCGATGGCAACCATTTCGGCAAGGACCTCATCCGGTTGGGGCCGGACGCCGCTCTGGCCGATCACCTGCAGGCCGGCGTCATGGATTTCGGCGTTCAAATCGGGGTCGACCAGCATCTCGCCCTCGGCGTTGGCGGCCACGAACCAACTGCCTGGCCGGCTGCCGA
>SKJM01000028.1 GCA_007122045.1 Planctomycetales bacterium
CAGATCGTCCGAGACGCTCAAGTGCCCCCAATCGGGCTTGCCTTCCAGTGCCGGATCCACGGGAATCTGAAACATTGCCACCCGCTCGCCCGACTTCGGGTCGAGACGGTACACGCGCGTCTTGTAACGCACGTAGACGGCGTCGGGCAACGTGACGAACGGGCTGCCCAACTGGTTTGCGCCCTCACTCACACCGAGCACCATGTGGACGCCTTGGCCGCGCCGGTATGCGGCCTCCAGATCCAAACCGGTGAACGGATGGCCGATACCCGGGAAGTCGCTCACCCACATTTCCCGGCCCGTATAGACGCAGCGGGCACTGATGGTGTCGGTGCCCGGCACCACCACGCGACCGGCGGCCACCTGCGGGACGGGGCCGTGCCCGTGCCGGGGCAGAATGTTCTTGTTGCAGGGCCCACCGAACCAGAGGACTCCCAGGGGCGCCCGGGCGAGGTGGTCGGGTGAGAAGTTCGTTTGCGAGGGACTTGCGTACTGATGCGTCCACTGGCCGGCCCCGGTCAGCGGCCCGCCGCGCCGGGCGAACAGGTGGCCGCCACGGTCTTCCGCGGCCACTTGGTCCACTTCCGCGGCCGCCGCGGCTTGCAACAGAGCCGAGGCGTCGTTCGGCGCGCCCAGCCACGCCACGCCGCCGTAAGGGCGCAGCCGGTTGAGCACTGGTTCGAGCGCGGCCGCATCGGGCCCGATGCCCGCCGCGCCGGCATCTTCGCTCAGCACCATGCTGAACAGGTACGGCTGCACGGCAAAGGTGGCCGGATCGGCCTCGATCACGGCCGCCCGCCGCCCGTACAAGTCGGCGGCGGCCAACTCCTCGCGCAGCGCCCGGACCTTCTGCGGGTTCGCCTCGGCCACCACAATGTGCAGCCCGCTGCGCGCAAGCAACTCGCGGAACAAGTCGCCGGAGCCCGCGCCGAGCATCAGGGCATAGCCGTCGGACTCGCCCAGTTCCTCGAGCAACCCGGAGGCGACATCCGCCCAGGCGGTGGTGGTGGGCACCGGCGCCTGCGGAGCATACCTGTGATGCACGGCCTCGACCGCTTCCGGCCCGAAGCAGTAGAGCTTGCCGTCTTCGGTGGTAACCAGGAGGCGTCCGTGCGCGACGAGTTGGTAGAACACTTCGCCGTCGATGCGATCGGCGAGGGCCGCCACGCGCGCGTCGATCTGCTTATTGCGACGCATTCCCAAGCCGCCCTTGCCGACGGCGTGGACGGCATAGCCGCCCTCGGGCTTGGCGCGGAAGGCGACCGACTCCACCTCGCCCGTGTGCCGATTGAGGAACGCGGGCGGGCTCCTTCCGCCGGCCACGACGAGCCGGTCCTCGGAGGCCGCGATATAGCCTTGCGGCGAAAGTCCCCCGTAGCCCGTGGCGCCGCCGTGGGGCAATTGGACGTAATCGGAACTGGTCGTGTCGTTCACCCAAACCACGTCGCCGCTTTCGGCGTCGACGGCATAGATGAACACCCCGTGCAGGGGCCAGATGCCCGCGGCGAAATAGACGGTGCCGTCCTTCACGACCGGCGCGCCGCGCGCCGCCCAGAAGTTGATGATTCGCTCGTTTCCCAGCAGCCGCTTGTCGGTCGGCCCGGCGCGGACCTTCCAAACGAGTTCGCCGCCCTCGGCGTCGACGCAGTAAAAGTGCCCGTCGTCGGAACCGAAGTACACGCGGCCGTTCCAGGCCGTCGGCGCGAGCCGCAGGGGCCCGTCGGTATAGAAACGCCACCGTTGCTCGCCGCTGTCGAGGCAGTAGGCCGTCACGCTGTCGGTGACCATCGAAGCGACGAACACGCGCCGGCCCAAGACTACGGGCGTGTACGACACGTCGAAATCGAGCTTGCCGCGGTCGTCCTGCTGGAGGGGCCAGGCGCGTCGGGGCGCCGGCAGCTCCCGCATCCATTGCAGGTGCAGCTCCTCAGCGGGAATCGACGGCGGCGCCCCGCTGCGGGCGGCGTCGTACTGCCAGGTGGGCCAGTCGGCGGCCGGCGCGGCGGCGCCGGCAAGCCATACGGCAGTCATCGCGGTGAAGACCGAACTGTGTTTCATCTTTCGGGCCTTTCCAAACAGGGTGGCATGTTCAGGGTTCAAGTGTCCGGCGCGACCTCACGCCGAATCGCGCACAATCAGTTCCGGCCGGATGCGCACCACGCGCTCCTGGTCCGCCAGTGGAAGCCCCTGGACCCTCTTCTCGAGCATCGCGACCATCGTTTTCGCGGCCAACTGGTGCTCGAGGTCGATGGTGGTCAGGGCCGGGTCGGTCCAGTCGGCCAGGTAGTGATTTACAGGGTGCCCCACAGGGGGCCGAGGGCCGATAGCGCGCTGCGGTAGCGCGCGTACTTGGCGTCGTAGAGGTCGGCGTACCCGGGTCGCGGCGGGCAAAGATGGGCCATTCGCACCATCGCCCCCACCGCCTCGGCGTAATCGCTGAAACAGCCGGCGGCCACGCCGGCCAAAATGGCCGCCCCCAAGGCGCCCAGTTCCGTGCCCGCCGGAATCTCCACCGGCACCTGGAACACGTCGGCGAACACCTGGCACCATTGGGGGCTGCGGGCGGCGCCGCCGGCCAGGCGGATGGTTTCGGGCTTGTCGCGGAATTGCAGGAGCCGGTCGACGTGCCGGCGGTGGCCCAGCACCACGCCCTCGTAAATCGCCCGCAGCACGTGGCCCCGCTCGTGCCAGCCGGCCAGGCCCAGCAGGCACGACTTCGCGGCCGGGTCGGCGTTCGAGCCGTACAGGAAGGGCAGGAACACGATGTTCGTATCTTCCGGCTTCACGGCCTCGACCTCCCGGTTGCACACGTCGAAGATCGACCGCCCCTCGGCCTCCAGCGCCGCCGCCTCGGGCCCGAGCAGATGGCCGACGAACCACTCCAGGTTGCTCGCCGACGTCGCGCTGGCTTCGAGGATCAGGAAGTAGTCGGCAATGCAGTAGCGGCTGGTCATGAAGACGTTCGGGTCGACCACGGGCGTGCGCGATACGTATTGATTGACGCTCCACGTGCCGGCGATGATCTGGAGTTGCCGCTCGTCGACCATTCCGGCGGCCAGCCCGCAGGCGTTGGCGTCGAACAAGCCGCCGGCCACGGGCGTGCCGGCCCGGAGCCCCGTCTCGGCGGCGGCCTGCTCGGTCACCCGGCCGCAGAGGTCGTCGGGGCGCCGCAGGGGCGGCAGCAACGGGGCGAGGTCGGCAATGCCGAACGCCGCCAGGAGTTCGGAGTCGTACTGCCCCGCGGCCACGTTCAACAGGCTGGTCGCCGAGGCGTCGGTCAGCTCGAAGTAGAACTCGCCGGTCAGTTTCGCGCGGATGAAGTCCTTGCACATCAGCGCCCAACTTGCCTGCCGGAGGACCTCCGGCTCGTGGTCGGCCAGCCATGCGAGCAGGGCGTTGGGTTGGCCGGGCCAGAGCGATTGCATGGTCTTCGCGCGCACGGCGTCGGCCACGCCCTCGGCGTTCCAGCGGGTCACGTAGTCGGCGGCGCGGGTATCGGTCGACACAATGCCCGGCCGCACCGGCTGCCCCCGCTCATCGACCAGGTACAGCCCGTTGCCGTGGCCGGCGGTGGCCGCGCAGGCGATGCGGCCGGGGTCGATGCCGGCACGGTCGATCACCTCGCGCACGGCCTCAGCCGTGGCCTGCCAGAGGGCGTTGGCATCGCGTTCGGTTTGGCCGGCCGCCGGCGAGTTCATCGGCGTCTTACGGCCTGCGACGGCCAATTCCCGGCCCTCCAGGTCGAACAGCCCGGCCTTCGCCACGGTGCCGCCGTTGTCGATTCCAAGCAGATAATCGGGCATCGTTTTCTCCCTGATGCAATCGCTTGCTTCCCCGGGCTCCTGCGCGCCCCATGACGGGCGTTCGCGTCTTCTGCCACGGCTCCTCGGCTTCCGGGCGCCTCTTGCGCCGGAAGCGGCGGAGCCCGTGCCGACTACATTGTGGCGGCTTGCACCCGGAAACGGAAGGGCCTCCGCTACTCGACGGCCCAGGCCGTCACGCCCTCTTCGCTGGCAACAACGAGTGCGGGCCGGCCGCCGATCGGGGCGGTGGCCAGCCCTTGAATCGCCGCGCCGTAGTGGAACCGATCCAAAACCTCACCCTCGGCGCTGAGAATATGGATGGACCCGTCCGGACCGGGCAGCAGCCACCGCCCCGGACCGTCCAAAGCGAGGCGGCCGGGCACAATGGGCTCGACGGGCTGCCGGCTCACGCCATCGGGCAGCCGGTAGGTCCAAACCTGGATCGCATTGCGGCCGGCCAGGGCCAGCCCGATCGCCTCGTTCTCCCCCAGGCTTTCGGCGGCCAGCGCGCCATACTCCGCGCGCCCGTCGCCGGTGAGGTCGGCCCCGACAATCCAGCCGATCTGCCGCCCGGCGACGGCCACCGGCGGCAGGAGGTCGCCGTCGGCGTCGAGTGCGGCCAGGGCGCCGGTCACGTTGGCGCAAAGCAGCCGCCGGGTTCCATCGGGGCCACGTTCGGTGAACGTCATGCTCTGCACGTTCGGCACCTTCCGATTGCCCCACACGCGCTGGCCGTCGAGCGACACCTCGTGCACGCCCACCTGACCCCAGTAACCCACGTACGCCCGCAAGGTGCCGTCCCCCGAAAGGTCGCCAAGCTGCACGTCGGCGATGCCGCTGTGCCGGTTTTTGAGGGCGTCGGGCGGGAAGCTCCAGAGGGGTTGAAACCGGCCGTCGAACAGGTGGAACCGCTGCTGCCCGCTCAACAGCGCCACCGCGGCGAAATACCGGTTGCCTTCGGCGTCGGTCGCCGTGCGCAGGGCGTTGAACCGCTCGACCGGTTCCAGCGTGGGTTCGTGGAGGGCCACCAGCTCGCCGTCGGGTGAAAGTTCCGCAATTCGCCTCCACGCGTCGACCACGGCGAGCCTCCATCCGCCGTCGGGCCGCCGGAAGGACAGCACGTTGCCCGGATTCTCCAAGTCGGTGTTCGTCCAGAGCGGTTCGAGGCGGAAGCTCCGCGGCTGGCTGCGCGGGGCGATTTCCACCTCGGGAACCGGCTCCCCCCGCGGCAGGGCTTCGCCCCCTGCCTCGGCCTGGTCCAGCGACGCTTCAAACTGCTGAAGCTGCTGCTCGTATTGCTGCCGCTGGGCCTGATACGTGTCGCCGCCGGCCAGCAAGGTGTCGATGGTCTTCGGCAGTTCGGCGGCTAGCTTGGGGCTCGCGCCCACCTCGTAATGCTGGACGACGCCGTTGCCGTCGAGGACGAACAGCGTGGGAACGCCGGGAATGTGAAATGTCGTGGCTGCATAATGCTCGAGGTCGCGGAGGATGGCAAGCTGCACGCCCAACCCGGAGAACACTTCGGAAAGCTCGGAATCCGCCGTCTGAGGCGGATCGATGTTCACCGCATAAAACACCACGTTTGGGTTGCCGGCGTACTTTCGGCGAACCGCGTCGAGCGCCGGGAGCATTTCCCGGCACGGCTGGCATTGCGTCGCCCAGAAGTCGAGCACGGCCACCTTGCCCGCAAACGATTCCCGGCTGACGGCATCCCCCCCGGCGTCGAAGAACTGGAAGTCGGGCGCCTGCTTGCCGAGCAGGTCGGCCGGATGGGGCGGCTGAAAGAACCGGACGACCTCGGCGCCGGCGGGGATTTCGAACTGAAACGCCTGGGGCGGGATTTTCGGGTTCAGCACGGCGCCGGTGAACTCGGCCACCAGGGAGGCGGCCTGCACCTGGCCCGCCGCCGAATCGACCAGGCCCTCGGTCGGTAAAACGATCCGCCGGAGGATGAGCGATTCCCGGTCGATCCACAGGGTGGCCGCCTGGCCGTCGCGGCGAAGGCGCACTCGGTAGCAGGAGCGGCCTTCGATCTCGCCCGGCTCGGCCAACTCCGGCTCCTCCACCCCCTCGAGCAGGTGCTCCAGCGGATCATCGGCCAGCAGGAGCACCAGCCGGGCCAGGTGACTGGCAAATCCCTGCCCCAGCGCCGGGGCCAGCACCGGGCTGCGGTCGAGCGACTGGAGGGTAAGCCGCTGCGGCGCATCGCGAACGACCACTTGGCCGGGCAGGTGGTCCAACGCGGCGTGAAGCTTCTCGCCGTCGAAAATGACCCTGGCCTGGTGCACCTCGAGCCGTAGCTTGTCCGGCCGCACCAGGGCGATGGAAAACGCATCGGTCTCGTCGACCGACTGATCTTTCTGCTCGACATAGAAGCGGATCGTTCCCTGGTCGGCGTAGCTGCCGGCCTTCTGGTACTCGGCCGCCATGGCTTCGAGGACGCCGCGAGCCGTTGCAAGCGTACGGGGCTCCTCGCCGTCGGTCGCCTCCCGCGCCGCATCGCTCGGCGCGTCGACCTCCGGCCCCGAGCAACCACCCAAAAGAACCAAGGCCGCAAGGACGGCAGGCCAAACGGTTCGGGTTCGGGAGCGTGGTGGAATGATCATCATGTCTTCTCCTCCTTGCAGGATGGACATTACTTGCCCGTCTTTGGGGCGACGGACAACAATGTCTATCCTACGGCGCGTTCACGTCCACTACAGGCATATTATTCGCAAACTGCCACTCGCGTAAAGCTCGGCTTCTTGACCCGCGACCTGACTGCGCGATAATGAGAACTGGGTTTCCCGTAGCAGCGTTTCTCCGAAACGCGGAACGCGAGTCTCGGAGAGACTCGACTACGCGGGTGATCGGGATACCTCGTTCCTGCAGATCACGCAAATCCCTCAGACGCCAGAGACCCCCTGGTTTACCACGTATGGCCAACCTACGATACGGCGAGCACAAAACGATTGAGCTGGATGTGGCCGACAGCACCACGGCGGCCCTGCTCGGCGTGCCGAGGGGCCGGCCCGTCGATGACGTTTCGGCCGCCGTGGCGCGGGCCGTCGACGAGCCTTTGGATTATCCCCCTCTGCGCAGGGCAACCACGCCGGGCGACCGTGTGGTCATTGCCTTGGCGCCCGGCCTCCCGCAAGACGCCCAGGTTGCCGCCGTGGTGGTCGAGAAGTTGGTTGAGGCCGGAGTGCACCCCGACGGCATTTCGGTCCTTTTGGCCGAGGATGGGCGACGGCCGGCTGGGGCCGACCCCCGCCGGATGATGGACCCCGCCGTGCGCGAACACATCGGCCTGGACGTGCACGACCCCGACAACCGGGCCGATCTGGCCTATCTGGCGGCGTCGGAGTCGGGACGGCCGATCCTCATCAGCCGGACGCTGCACGACGCCGACCTGGTGATTCCCATTGGCGGCGTGCTCGACCC
>SKJM01000563.1 GCA_007122045.1 Planctomycetales bacterium
CCGTCGGCGCAGCCGAACAGCAGGCGTCCGCGGTCGTAAGTGGGGGGCGAGTCGACGCGCCCGCCGGCCGTGAAGCGCCAAAGCGGCTCGCCGGAGTGGGCGTCGAGCGCGTGGATGGTGTGGCGATCGGTCGCGGCAACGAACACTCGACCACCGGCGGCCACCGGCGGGGTCAGTTGTCCGCCGAGCGTGGTGCTCCATTGCGGGCGGAGGTCGAGCGGCACGGCCGACGGCGCCGCTCCGCTGCGCCCCATGTCGGCCCGGTAGGTGGGCCAATCGGCTTCGTCCGCGTCCGCTTCGGCAATCGCATCGTAGGCCGGGCCGCGCTCCAAACGTGCTTCCGCAGAGAGGAGTTCCGGCAGTTCGCGCGACGCCGTCGGCGGGGCCAGCGCCACCAGCCCCTTCAGCAGCGCCTCGGAGTAGCACGCGCACGGGTGCGGCGGGGCGTACACCAGCCCGTTGGCCGGCATGATGCCGTACAGGCACGCCCCGCGGACCCAGTGATGGATGGTCCACTCGCCCGTCTTCAGGTCGACAAACTCGATGCCGGTGCGCGACGAGAGGATGTAGTTTTCGGAGGCCTTCGCCCGGTAGCAGCGATGGTGGAACCAGAAGGTATCGAGCGTGGGCGGGTAGTGGTCGCGCTGCGCGCCGGTGCGCAGGTCGTGGCCGGCGAAAAACCCGGGGTTCCCGCCGCCCTTGGCCGTACAGCCGACCCACACCTTGCCCTGCGCTGCCATCAGGTCCTGCGGCGAGTTGTAGCCGCTGTAGGGATGGTCGGCGGTCCAGAGCTTCTCGCCGGTTTCGGCCGAGAAGGCGGTCATGGTATCCTCGCCCTGGTCTTCCCGGCCCCATCCGCGGTACGCCAAGTGCATCTTCTCTCCGCCGGCGAAGACCACCACCCCGTCGTCAACCAACAGCGTCGGCGCGAACCACGCGTGCAGCCCTTGCCGATGCACGCCCTCCCAGACCGGTAACGGACCGGAAGCCCACCGTTGCCGGCCGTCCTTCAGGCCCAGGGCGGTCAGTTGACGCGTCTTGCTGTCGCAGTAATAGGCGCGCCGGCCGTCGGTTGCGAGCGTCAGGGGAAACACGCCGGCCTCCTTGCTCCACAGCTTCTCCCCGGAAGCCGCATCGAAGGCCAGGATGACCCGTTCGCTATGCGCCCACTGAGGCGAGCGGACCGCCGCCCACCTGCGGTCCATCGGCGGCGACCACGTCACCCGGTCGTCGGGCGACGCGCCTTCGGAAACGGCACCGTCCTCGCCCGGGGGAAATTTCGCAGGATCCACCTCGTCGAAGTCGATCTGCGAGGTCCGGTTGACAAGGGCAAGGAGCACGCCGTTGCTGTAGACGATCTCTTCCGTGCCGGTGGTCCCCTCATATTCGCGCAGCGTGCGGCCCGTGGCGGCGTCCAACGCGGTCACCGGCGACTGAATACCCTGCGTGACGTAGACGGCGTCACCGTCGGCCACCAAGCGCCGCGGCAGGCTTGCGGGCCCGCTCTTCAAAGGCCACAGGTGGCATTGCCATTGTTCGATGGGCCGCTTCCACAGCAGCGCCCCGTTGAAGGCGTCGCGGGCCACCAGGTTCCAGTCCGGCGGCAGTTGCGGCGATTCGTACCGGCCCTCGTCGAAGATGCCGAACACCCGCCCCTCGGCCGATACCAGCGCCGAAGCGCTCGACATGTGGTCGTGGTGCCGGCTCCACCGCGGCCCGGTTTGGAACTGCAAGTGCCGCGGCGGGGCGATCCGCCGGTCGCGGGCGACGGGGTTGTTCGCGGCATCGCCCAGGTAGTGCGTCCATTGGCCGATGTCCTCCGGCCAGGGCTTGGTGATGGTCCGCCACGCGCCGTCTTCCCGAACCATCGCCTTTCCCAAGGGGGTGAGGACCCGATCGATCTCGCCGGCCGCCACCTCCGCCGGCGCCGCGACCACGAGCAGATTGACCGACTCGGCAATCAGCGGCAGCCCGGCCGCCTTGGCGGGCAACCGGTCGACCGACACCTGCCCGTAAGCGCCGCGCCGGGCCAACTCCTCGCGTGCCCGGGCGACCGTCTCGTCATCGGCGTGCAGGCCGAGCACCAGCCGGCCGTCGTGGTTGTGCAGGTTGGTAAGCTGCCTGGCCCACTGCGGGGGCGCCGCGTCACCTCCGACCCACACGGTCAGCCCGGCCCGCGTGGCGCCTTCGGCAATCGGCGGCTCTTCCTGGCCGGAAGCCGTGACGGCACGGCCGGGGCCTCCGAGCGCGCACGCGGCCAGCAGGGACAGCAAAATACGGGCGGCGAAAGAGCGAACGCTTGCGGGGATCATGGTTGACCTCGATCGGGCTGACGGGTGAGGAAATTCGTTCGGACGTACGCCCTTACAAGATAGCCCGGCCGGCCGCGGCGGTCAAATCCGCCGCCGTCACCCCCATTCGCCACCGGCGGGGCAAGCCCGCAGGTGGCGTTGTGGTACGTTCGCCCTCGGCCGCGAGCCTTGCCTCCGGCTTTGCGACGTGGTACCCTGGTATCATTGGTTGCCTTCCATTTGTTGCATCTCCAGAGCGAAAGGAGCCCCCATGTCCCGCCGATTCTGCCTTGCCGCCTTGACCGTCTGGGCCCTGACCGCCGCCACGGTCTGGGCTGAGCCCCCACTGAAAGCGCTGATCGTCGACGGTCAGAACAACCACAACTGGCGCGAAACCACGCCTATCTTGCAGTCGCAGTTGGAGGAGACCGGACTGTTCGCGGTCGACGTGGCCACCTCGCCGCCGCGCGGCGAAGACATGAGCGGCTTCCAGCCCGACTTCGCCGCCTACGACGTCGTGGTGCTCAACTACACCGATATCGGCGGCGGCGACCGCTGGCCGGAACCGACCGAGCGGGCGCTGGAGGCGTACGTGGCCGGCGGGGGCGGGCTGGTGAGCTACCACGCCGCCGCCAGCGCCTTCCCCGACTGGGAGGAGTATAACACCATGATCGGCTTAGGCGGCTGGGGCGGCCGCACCCAGCGCCACGGGCCCTATGTGTATTGGGAAGACGGCCGGATTGTCCACGACGATTCGCCCGGGCCTACCGGCACGCACGGGCCGCAGCACGCGTTCCCCATCGTCGTTCGCCGGGGCGACCATCCCATCACGCGCGGCCTGCCGGAGCGCTTCATGCACCGCGCCGACGAGTTGTTCGCCCACTTTCGCGGCCGCGCCAAGAACATGACCGTGCTGGCAACCGCCTATTCGGCGCCGGAGCAGCGCGGCAGCGGGCGGCATGAGCCCATGCTGTTGACCGTCGAGTACGGCGAGGGTCGGGTGTTCACCACCATGCTGGGCCACGGCGTTCCGCAACTCGCCAGCCCGGCCTTCCAAGTCACCTTCCAGCGCGGCACCGAATGGGCCGCCACCGGCAAGGTCACGCAACCGGTCCCCGACGACTTGCCCGTCGCGGAAGATTAGCCCCGGTTCGTCGCCTTTGCAGTGCGGGAATTTATTCCCGCTTTGCGCGAACGAGTGAAGTCCGCCCGGCCCTCCGGCCGTTCGGGCGCGGGCGCGTGGCTTTCCGCCGTTCCGGTCCAGGAACAAACTGGCAGTTGACGAGGTGACTGGCCGTGCTGGAGTGCCGGCTTTAGCCGGTTGAAGAAGCCGCCTGAAGGCGGGACTCCAACTTGCTTGCACCCCGCCGCTTCGATTACGCGGCCTGGTAGGGCTCGAGTTTGGCCCGATCGACCGTAATGCCGAGCCCCGGCGCCTGCGGGACGGTGAGCATGCCGTCGACCAGTTCCAGGCGTTCGGTGAGGATGTCGTCGTGCAATTGCGGGTAGGCGCACTCGTTGCAGCCGTCGAGGACGGGCATGGCGGCGGCAAGCTGGAGCATGGCCGCCGCGGCGATGCCCAGCGAGGGGCCCGTGCATACGAGGGTCTTCAACCCCGCGGCCTCGGCCACCTCGGCCGATTTCCGCACGGCGAGCATTCCTCCCAGGTCGGGCAGCCGCAGGACGACGAAGCGCGCCGCGCCGGAGCGCACCACGGTCAGCACGTCGGCCGGACCGGCGACCGACCGCGCGAGGGCTAACGGCACCGTCGTCTGCCGGCCCAGCGCGGCGGCGGCGTGAAGCTGCCGGGTGTTGAGTGGGTCGATCAGGAATTCGATCGAATCGAACTCGAGTTCGGTGCACAGGTCGCGCGCTGCTTCCATGGTGAACCGTTCTGATCCGTCCAGGCGGAGTTCCGCCCGGTCGCCGACGGCCTCCCGGATGGCCCGAACGGCCGCCAGATCGGTGTCCGGCACGCCGGTGGAGGTGAGCACCTGGGCGTGGAAGCCCTGCTGGGCCATCTCGTCGGCCAGCTTGGCGGCCCGGCGAGGGTGGTCGGCTTCGAGGCGGAGCGCCAGCGGGACTCGCCGCCGATAACATCCGCCAAACAGGTAGCACAGCGGCATGTTGGCACGGCGGCCAATCAGGTCCCATGCCGCCATTTCGACGGCGCAACGGAGCGGGGCGTGCCGCAGCGCGTCGAGCGTGAGCAACTCCTCGATGTCGAACGCATTCCGCCCCAACACTGCGGCGCGGATCGCCGAAGCCCGGCCCATCAACTCCTCGGGCCCCCAGTCGATGGGCGCCTCGCCCCAGCCCTCCAGGCCGTCATCGGTCACCATGCGAACGATCAGCGACCGGCTGGGTTCGCGCCCCCCGACGAGGGATACGCGGGCCGGAAACAATTCCAGTTCGGCCAATTGCATGGCCGGGGTGGAGATGGACCTGCCGGGCATGATTTTTTTCATCGCTTACGGTTCCCGCAGTTGCGGCGGTAAGGAAAATCGTACTTGTTCATCGCAGATGCTTCGCTGCTCGACCGACGCCCCAAATCGCGCCTCCAGCCACCCGACGCACTGCCGGACGACGTCCTCCGGGGCACTGGCGCCGGCGGTGACCAGCACCGTTTGCTCCGCGGCGAACCACTCGTCGCGCAGGTCGTTGGGCCCGTCGATAAGATGGGAGGGCACCCCGGCGGCGTGCCCGATTTCCGCCAGCCGCCGGCTGTTCGAACTGTTCCGACTGCCGACTACAAGCAGCAGGTCGGCCTCTCGGGCAAGCTCGCGCACCGCCGTCTGGCGATTCTGGGTCGCATAGCAGATATCATCCTTCGGCGGGCCGACAACGGCCGGAAAACGTTCCTTCAACCGCCCGATGATGGTTTGGGCATCGCTCACCGAAAGCGTCGTCTGCGTAAGGTAGGCAATCCTGAACGGGTCGGGCGGCTCAATCCGGTCCACGTCAGCGACCGTCTGCACCAGCACGATCGAGTCGGGCGCCTCGCCCAGCGTCCCCACCACCTCGTCGTGACCGGCGTGGCCGATCAACACAATCGTATAGCCGTCCCGGGCAAGGCGGATGGCCTCGCGGTGGACCTTGGTAACCAGGGGGCACGTCGCGTCAACGACCCGAACCCGGCGCTCCCTCGCCCGGCGACGCACCTCCGGAGCGACCCCGTGGGCCGAGAACACCAGCGTTGCGCCCTCGGGCACTTCGTCCAGGCGGTCGACGAACACGACGCCCCGGTGCCGGAACCGCTCGACCACCCACCGGTTGTGGACAATCTCGTGGTACACGTACACCGGAGTGCCGCAGCGCTCGATCACCCGCTCCAGGGTTTCGATGGCCATGTTCACCCCCGCGCAGAACCCCCGCGGGGCAGCCAGAATGATGTGCATGGTTTCCACTCCCCCCGTGCAGGATATCATACCAGGCCGGCCATGTTGGAGTCCCGGCTTTAGCCGGCCGGGAAAGCCGCCTGAAGGCGGGACTCCACCTCGCTGCAAGTTCTTTTCCACACCCGCCTGGCGGAACGCTAGGCCGCGCCCAGCACCACGGCGGCGGCCTGGCCGTAGATGCTGTGGTTCAACAGCAGGGCTGCCGGTCGGCGCGACGGCTGCGCCGAACCGGCGATCACGTTGACCGGACATTCGGGATCGGGGCGATCGTAGTTGAGCGTGGCGGGCACCAGCCCGTGGGAAAGCGCCAGCACACTGGCGGCCATCTCGACGGCGCCGCCGCCGGGGCCTAAGTTGCCGAAGTAGCTTTTCGGCGCGAACACCGGCACGTCGCCCAGCGTTGCCCGGATGGCCTGGGCCTCGATCCGGTCGGCGTCGCGCGTCGAGGCGCCGTGGGCGTTGACGTGCCCGAGGTCGCCGGGACCGAGCCCCGCGTGCCCGAGCGCCCCGGTGATGGCCGCGCGGATGGCCGTGCCGGTCAGCGGCCTCCCTCCGCGGTGGGGCTCGAACGCGCTGGCGAAGCCGAGCACGCGGCCCAGCACGGTGGCCCCGCGGGCCTCGGCGTGGCGGCGGGTTTCGAGCACGAACGCGGCCGCCCCTTCGCCGGGCACCATGCCGTCGCGGCCCGCGTCGAACGGCCGGCTGGCGGCGGTCGGTTCGGTAGCCGATCGGTTGAAGTGGTAAACGTGGCTTCGCACCCACAGCGGCGGGCTGATGCGCGAACTGACGCCCCCGGCCACCATCACGTCGGCATGCCCCCGCTCGATTATCCGAACCGCCTCGGCTACCGCCAACAGGCTCGATACGTCTTCCAACGCGATCGAGTTGTTTGGTCCTCGGGCGTCTTGGGCAATGGCGATATGGCAAGCGGGCATGTTGGGCAGGTACTTGAGCATCCACAAGGGAAACATCTCGGGGATGGCCTTGGCGCCCCATTGGCGGAAGTCGAACCTTCCGGATTCCATGCACCCGCGAAACGCCCCGATCAGGTCGTTCAGCTCGCACGGGATGGGTTCCGCCCCGAACAGCACGCCCATGCGGTCCGGATCGAAGGGGGTGGCGTCGTGACCCGCCTGCTTGCACGCCAAGTCGGCCGCCGCGAAGGCCATTTGGATGTCGCGGCTCATCACCTTCAGGCTTTTTCGGGGCCGTATGACCTGCTTCGGGTCGAAATCGGCCACGGCGGCGCCGAAGGCGGGGGGCAAGTCGGTGTGCCTAAAAAGGGCCAGGTCGCGCACCCCGCTGCGGCCATCGCGCAGCGATGTCCAGAGGGCGTCGCTACCGATTCCGATGGGGCTTATAGCCCCCATGCCGGTAATGACAATCTGCGAACTACCGCTCATGGGCCTGCAAAATCGGGGCTATGCGAAACTCGGAGGGCAACATGGGCGTTGCTCGAAAACCTGCGAGGGGTACTCACCGGAGGCATCGTCGCCAACGCCGCGACACGTTGGCGCCGGCGCCTGAAGCCGAAG